>JAGQOS010000131.1 GCA_020427265.1 Planctomycetales bacterium | reverse complement strand
CATCACGATCGACAGCGCGGCATGCTCGGCCGCATCGATCTTCTCGTCGCGCGGCGAGTCGCCGGCCGCCAATAGTTTCTTGGCCCGCTCGACGTCGGCTTGAAAGACGGCCAACTCCTCTTCGTAAGCTTGCGTGAGCACAGAGAGCGTTTCGGCGCTGGGACGCAGACCCGTGGCCAGACGGTGCGCGAGCGTAATGCGCCGCTCAACCGTGGGGCCGGCTTCGCGAATCACACGTTCGGCCAAAGCGCGCGAAGCCTCGAGATACTGCGGGTCGTTCATCGTCACGAGCGCCTGCAACGGCGTGTTCGTGCGCGAACGGCGAACGATGCATTTTTCGCGGGTGGGCGTGTCAAAGATGGTAAGGCTCGGCGCAGGCGACGAACGCTTCCAATAAGTGTACATGCTGCGGCGATAAAGTTTGTCGCCCTTGTCTTGCGCGAATCGTGCGCCGCTCAACGAGACTTCGATCCAGAGTCCCGGCGGCTGATACGGTTTCACACTCGGCCCGCCCACCGTATCGATCAGCAAGCCGCTGGCGGCTAAAGCGTTGTCGCGCACCATTTCGCCCATTAGGCGGAAACGCGGACCGCGGCCGAGAAGCCGGTTCTCGGGATCCGCCTCGGACAATTGCGATGAGACTCGCGACGACTGGCGATAAGTATTCGACATGACCATCTGTTTGAGCATTCGCTTCACGTTCCAACCATGTTCCATAAAATCGACCGCCAGCCAGTCGAGCAGCGCCGGGTGGCTGGGGCGATCGCCTTGCGAGCCAAAGTCTTCGACTGTTTTGACCAGGCCGGCGCCGAAGAGCATGTACCAATAACGATTGACGGCGACGCGCGCCGTGAGCGGGTGCTGCGGATCGGTCAGCCATTGCGCCATGCCCAGCCGGTTGGCCGGCGCACCTTCAGGCAATGGCGCCAGGAAGGAAAGGACACCAGGCTCGACGGGCCGGTCTTTGTCGGGAGAAGCGTAATTGCCGCGATCGAGCACATAGGTCATTCGCGGCTGGGCGGTGTCCTGCATGACCATCACGGTTGTGACCGGCTTGTTGGCGTCGGCCATCGTCTTCTTCGCTTCCGCGAGTTGCTTTTCCAGTTGCTGGTAAGCAGGATCGAGGCTGTGTAAATAGTAGTCGCGCAAGGTCTTCGCTTGCGCTTCGCTACGTTTGTCGGCGGGCAAAGCGAGGATCGGCGCGATGGGGTCGCTGCCGGCGAGCACGCCGACTTCCGCTTCGGAAAGCGCGCGGCCGAAGAAGCGGACGTCGTCGATCAGGCCCCGGAACGCGGCGCTGGGGTTGCGTCGGCCGATGTGCAGCGGTTTGCCGGTTCGGATCGTGTCGCTTAAGCGATCCTGCTCGATACCCCACTCTTGCGACTGGCCGTCGAAGTAGATTTTCACACCGGAGGCCTTGCTCGAACCGTCGTACGTAACAAAAACGTGTTGCCACTGGTTCGGTTTTAGCTCCGCCTTGGTCGTGACTTTCAAGGCGTTCGACGGCCAGGTGTTGATAATGTGCACGGCGACTTTGCCGCCGGTGCAGAACAGATCGTAGCCGCGATACGCGGCGCCGTCGTCCATGCGGGCGATCGCGGCGCCGTTGGCCTTGCCTTCCGGCCGGAGCCAGGCGCCGTAGGAAAATGCCTGATCGCGTTCGAAGTTGCAGGCGTCACCCAAGTCGACATAACCGTCGCCCGATTGAAATGCGCCGCCGAAGCGGCCTTCGCTCCACAACGGCTTGCCCTGCACCATGCCGCCGGTAGAGCCGGCGACCGCGTCGAGCACTTCGACGCCCTGCGATTCGTCGAGTTGGTAGTGGGCCAGCATGCCGCCCGGCATGGTGGCCGTTTCGCTTTGTTCACTTTCAGCCTTGGCGAGCCAGGCCTGGAAATCGGCGCTCGCCGCCGTAGCCCGCGCGGTAAGCTGGGCTTCGATCGACTCAGTCTGTTTCTTCAAGTCATCCAGCTGAGCGAGCTTCGCCATGTCGGGAATTTCGACCGTCGGCGTTTGATTTCCTTTCCGCGTCTGCATCCCCGGATCGGCCGCCTGGTTAAAGTAGGCGTAGAAGCGATAGTAGTCGGTCTGCGAAATCGGATCGTATTTATGATCGTGGCATTGGCCACATTCCATCGTTAGTCCCAGCCAAACCATCGACGTAGTCTTGACCCGATCGACCGCGTACTCGACGCGAAACTCTTCCGCGATCACGCCGCCTTCGTCGGTCGTGGCGTTGTTGCGATTGAACGCGGTGGCGATTTTCTGTTCGAGAGTCGCTTCGGGTAGCAGATCGCCGGCAAGCTGCTCGATCGTAAATTGGTCAAACGGTTTGTTGTTGTTGTAGGCGTTGATCACCCAATCTCGCCAGGCCCACATGTCGCGCGGGCCGTCGGCATGGAACACGCTACTGTCGCCGTAGCGCGCCGCGTCCATCCAGATCAAGGCCATCCGTTCGCCATAGTGCTCCGAAGCGAGCAGCCGATCAACCGCCTTTTCGTAGGCTTGCGGCGACGTGTCGGCCAGGAAGGCGTCGATCTCCGCGATCGTCGGCGGTAACCCCGTCAGATCGAAGGTGACGCGGCGCAGCAACCGCTCACGATCGGCCGGCTCGGTCGGTGCGAGCTTCTCGCGTTCGAGGCGCGCTAAGATGAAAGCGTCGATCGGGTTGGCGATCCAATCGCGCTGTGCAACTTTGGGCAACGAAGGTTTTTCCGGTGCGATGAAAGCCCAGTGTCCTTGCCAGGCTGCGCCTTGTTCAATCCAACGACGAACGGTTTCGATATCGGACGACAGCAACTCTTTATGCGAATCACGCGGCGGCATCCGCTCATCTTCATCGGTCGAAATGATTCGGAGCCAAGCTTCGCTCTCCTGCGGCTTGCCGGCGACGAACGCGGCGCGAATGCCTTCTTCGGTATCGAGTCGTAGGTCGGCTTCCCGATGTTTGTCGTCCGGTCCGTGACAAAAGAAGCAGTTGGCCGATAGGATCGGTTGCACGTCGCGATTGAACTGTACGGATTCGTCACCGCAAACCGCATTAGGCAACCAGCCGCCGACGAGCGCAAAGACCGTAAGAAAACAGATGCTCGCGCGTCCACGAAAAATCGACAGGACCATGCTTGCCCTCGAGTCGCAGGTAGGATTGGCCAACAACGCAGCCTCAGGTGGGCCCGCCGATGTCAACGCGCGGTAGGAAAAGTCGCGCCAGGTGGGTCAGGCGGTGTTCGGCGATGAGCAACCGAACGCAGGCCGGCAAACTTCGTGAAAATACAATCACGCAACGCCTGTTTACATTCGATCACGCGCCCTTCAGTGTAAGCGAAATCGCACGTATTTGTCAAATTTGCGAGTGGGCTACGATGGAGGCTTGCTGTAATCCGCGAACCGCGATTTGCTAGCAGCAACCGGCGAATTCCGTCGGCAAATGCCACTGCGGACGTGCGGACTTTATGGCGCGCTCACGCCAAAATGTCGCGGCGGCGCTCGAGGTAGTCCCACACCACATACCGATCCAGATCCCCGCCTGCAGTAAACAAGACCCGGCCCGAGGTCGATTCGGCGAGCCGATGCGCGAAGCGGATGTCTTCGCGCGATTGCGACCAGCTTGGCAGCAGGAAGATGTTGATCGTGATCCCCTCGCGTGCGCAGTGGCGCCCTTCGCGCATCGTCGCGCTTTCGGTTTGCGGATCGGGCGGGTAGAGCAGGTAGAGATGTTCTTCCTCGAAATGGGCCGTCGGCAGCCCATCGGTGATCAGCACAATCTGCCGGTTGGGCGTGTCTTGCGTGGCCAACAGCCGGCGCGAGATCGCCAAACCGTGCTGAATGTTCGTGAAATGCGGCGGCACCAACGACTCGCTGATCGCCGGGTCGCTCATGTCGGCTTTCAACCTCACGACCGGATCGTAAACGGTCACCGGCTTGGGCATCAAATGCACAATTTCGTTCGGCGGCACGAGCCGGGCGAAGCTATACATTTGCACGAAGCGCAAGAAGTCGCCCGGGTATTCGCGCTGAATCAAACCTTGCAGCGCCAGGGCCATGCGCTTCACGTTCACATACTGCCCGTCGTAGCGCATCGAGCCGCTCATATCCATCACGACAGTTGTCGCGCACTTGGGCGTGTTCCGCGTGCGATGGATTTGAATATCGTCTTGCCGAATGCGAATCGGCAGACCCGGGCCTTGGCGGATCATGGCGTTGGTCATCGTGGCCGGAATATCCATGTTCGTGACCGAATCACCGAACTCGTACGGTTTGGTCCGCTCGATCTCGACGGCCCCTTCGCCAACGACCGGGCCTTGATGCCGCCCGCTGCGCGAGGCTTCGAGCTGGCTGAAGATGCGTTCGAGCAGCTTGCCTTGAAAGAGTTTGTAGGCCTGCGGCGAAAGGCGAAACATGCCGCCGGAAAGCTCCAGCCCCTGGCGCTCGGCCATTTCGCGCAGAATGTCCTGGATCTGTTGCTGGATGGCGTCGAGTTGCGCCACGTCGCCCGGCTCGGCGAACTCGGACAAGGCGTCCATGTCGATCACGCCGATCTGGCCGCTCTCGCGCGCCTCTTCTAGTTGCCGCAGCAACTCGTCGATGCGCTCGAGTTCTTCTTTCACTTCGATCGCCAGCGGAATGTCCATCGGCGTTCGCCCAGTGAACTCGTACTTGGCCGCCAACTCGTCGACTTCGTACTTCTCACCCAGGTGCGCCACGAGCTTAACCATGGCGCGGGCGAAGGGTGATTGATCGTCGCCGGCCAGATACCAAAGTTGTTCGAGTTCGTAAAGTTGCTCGCGTTTGACGAAGCGGCGAAACGGCTCGCGCAGCGACTTAGGCGGTTTTACCCGGTCGGCCGCTTCGCGAAACGCTCGCCGCGCCAAGTTGGTAACTGTGTCGGTTTCATACGTGGCGAGAATCTTTCGCTTCCGCTCTTCGAGAATCGCCCGTAGCGCATCGAGACTCGGCCCGAGCGAGGAGAGCTGGCTGGGATCGATCCTTACCGCGCGGGCCAGTTCCTCCTCGGTCAACTCGCGCATGCTGCCGAACGTAAGCATGTGTTCGAACGCCGGTGAAACCAAATCGGGCGCCGGCTGTGTCGGGCTGGGGAATCGGCGCGGATCGTATTTTTGATACGTATGAATGACACCGCCAAGTTGTTTGCGCGTGGGCATGGGGGCTGAGTGAGGGTTGAGCGTTGAGGGTTGAGGTCAGCAGCGGAGCGATGCATCGACACCGTTAAACATATCAATACCGCCAGGCCAAACCAAACAAACTCGCCAGCAGGCCCAGGCCAAGAATGAATGTCGCCAGGCCAAGCAGCAAATCGAGAAGGCCCAGCGTGCGGCCGGCAACCGGGTCGCGCGGTCGGCGGTCCAGCCAGGCCCCCACTGCGGCGCAGAGTCCCCAGATCACAAGGCCAAGTTGCACGACGTCTTCGACATCGGCGAGCAGAAGCAGGCGCACCGCAAGGGCGCACCCCACGCCGACGCACACGCCGAACAGAGTGCCCGCGCGAAGGCCATTCGAGCCGCGCGGCTGAGGCGTCAACGAGCGCGTCGGGTATTGTCGCGCGCGCTGCTTGAGCAGTTCGGCGGCCGCTGAGCAATCGCCTGCATCGACAAACACCGTGTGTTCGCCGCCGCTCGATTCGAGATGCGAAGAGATGCCCTCTTTTAGCAAAACGTTCTGGAAGCGTGCGGCGATCCTCGGATTGTCGAAAGCGGCCACGCTCACTCGATGATCGGCCGGCAATCCTTCGCGAAACGGCCCTGCGGCGACGTCGCGCTGCGCTTGTACATGGATCTTACCCAATCTCTGCGCGATGGCGTCGGGCTTGCGAATGTTCCGCTTATCGCGATCCTGCCGAACATCGTCATCGCTCATCGCGTTTCTTCCCATCAAATCTCATACACAATCCGGCCATGCCCTTCGCTGCGCGAGATTTGGTCGGTGGCGTAGAGGCCGGCGAGAATGAATTCGATGCAGCTGGCGCGCACGGCCGGGTCTTGCGAGGCATTCACTTCGAACGCTTTGTCCCAGACCGGCGGCACGCGTTCGAGCAGTTCCGCGTAGGCGGCTGAAGGGAGCATGTCGCCGCATTCGATGCGTACGCCGCGCGAAAAGATTTCGTTCATCTCGGCCAGGCCGTGCCGGTCGACGTATTCGTGGAATACGGCCCCGATCGCTTCGGCCGTGACCGCGTCGAGCACTTGCCGCTCGGTCATCTGGTGCGAGCCCATCATGTCGAGTTCGAGTTTGCCCAGCGACGAAGCGTACAAATGCCCCAGGTCGCTGATTCGCGCGACCGCCGGCCGCTCGCCGAGCACGGCGGCGCGATGCCGCGCGCTGGCCACGAGCGTGCGGAAGTTGGCCATCGACACGCGGGCAGAAACGCCCGACTGCTGGTCGATGTACTTTGACTTGCGCGCGGCGATGCTGATCTGCTCGATGATCTCTTTCATGAAATACGGCACGACGACCGGGTACTCGCCGTCGAGCGAGATGCCGGCTTCCTGCTCGAAGATCGCAATGCCCAGTTCTCGGCGGCGCGGGTAATGCGTTTGGATCAACGCGCCAATGCGGTCCTTGAGCTGCGGGATCACCTTGCCACTGCGGTTATACGTGGCCGGGTTGGCGGAGAAAAGGATCAGCACGTCGATGTCGAACTGGATCGGGTAGCCGCGAATCTGCACGTCGCGCTCTTCGAGGATGTTGAACAGGCCGACTTGCACGAGTTCGTCGAGTTCGGGCAATTCGTTCATGGCGAAGATGCCTCGATGCATCCGCGGGATCAGCCCAAAGTGCAGCGTCTCTTCCGCCGACATGCTCGCGCCGCCGGCCAGCTTCGCCGGGTCGATCTCGCCGATGATGTCGGCGAACTTCGTGCCCGGCGCGAGCCGCTCGGCATAGCGCTCGGCGCGCGGCCACCAGGCGATCGGCACTTCTTCCGGCGGCCTTTGGGCGACGAGTTCCTTGCACGGCTTCGAGATCGGCCGGTAAGGGTCGTCGTGCACTGGGGCTTCGGGGCAATCGATGTACGGAATCGCCTCATCGAGAAACTGGGCAATGGTGCGCATCAGCCGGCTCTTGGCCTGGCCCTTTTCACCGAGGAAGAGCATGTCGTGCTGAGCGAGCAAGGCGATGTTGATTTCCGGAATGACCGTGTCGTCGTAGCCGACGATGCCGGGGAATAAATCCTCGCCGGTAGCGAGCAGACGCAGGAAGTTATCGTGAATTTCCTGTTTAACCGTTTTCGATCGCCAGCCGCTCTCGCGGAGTTCGGCCAGGTTTTGGGGGCGGTTCATGAGTTTGTTTTCGCTCAAGGCAGTGGAAACGAAGCGTAGATGCGCGCAGGCGTATCGAACACACGCATTATAGCGCTCAGGAGCGAAAGGCAAGCCATTTGTAGCGGAGCGGCGCAAGCCGCCCGGTCGTCGGTTTCACCGGAGGGCTAGCGCCCTGCCGCTACGCCTGTTGCCAAACCCGCGAATCAACATGGAGATCGACGCCGACCATTACTCGTCCAGTTCCACTACTTCCTTGCCGTCGCGGGTGGCGAGGGCGCGGAACGTGGCTTCGTCGATTTCATCGAGCAGAAACCGGACGCTGCCGTCCCCGAAGAGAAAGTTTGCTCCGTCGGTATGCTCGCTGCTGAAGTCTTCGAAATGACCTTCATCCGAATTCGGCACGTGGTCGGCTACGCCGAGGATACGCCCGATCGACTCTTCCGCACCGGGCACGGCGCCGATCCAGATCGAGGGCCCGAGCCGCGAATGGCGTTCACCAACAAAGATCGTTTTGCTCAGTCCATCGTGGATCTGTTGAAACTTCAAGCGACTATTCCAATAGAAGGCGCCGTTGCCAAGAAAGTCGGCGTGCTCATGATCGTGGTCATGATCTTCGTCGTGATCCCAGCGGCGCGGATCGGGGTCGTCATGGTCGTCGTCGTGCTCTTCGCCGAACTCTTCGTTTCCATATACGGCCAAATAGTTCGAACGCGCGACGAGAAACAAGTCGCTACCGCCGTGCGCCTCGAGCATGGCCAAAGGTTCCGTAGGGTCCTCGGGGCAAAGAAACGCCGGGAGCACGGTTTCGCGCGCCGGCGCATTGGCCGCATCGGCGATCGGCTTGTTGCGTTGCAAGATGTTGTCATAAACGGTCGTCTCTTCCATGTACGGCAAGATTTGCACCGCCCAACTCCAACCCGGGCCCTCCTCGGGTTCATCGGCCTGCCAGCCGGCGGGCAACCGCTTCTTCACGTCGTGATGGTTGTGAATCGCGAGTCCAATCTGCTTCATCTTGTTGAGACAACTCGCGCGCCTTGCTGCAGCACGGGCCGCCTGCACGGCCGGCAACAGCAACGCGACCAACACGCCTATAATGGCGATGACAACCAGCAGTTCAATCAACGTAAAGCCGCCATGGCGCGGCGAGGCGCTTCGCAGACGCCGTGGTATGCATACGGACTTTCGGTCGATCAACACGATTCTTCCCTCCCTTGGATATTGGCGAAAATTCGGTTAGCCCGCACGCGCAATGCCGGAACCCGGCGCTGCGCGGCGCGTCGATTTCAGATTTCCGGCCGAGAAATCAGCCGGAATGCGAGCAAGAGCTAACCGCGCGTTGGTGGTCCGCGCGCCGGAGGGAGGAAGAGCGCGCCGGCCGTCGCGCGCGATTCGTTCACGGCGAATTCGAGGTCGGCTGCTTGTAGCAAAAGGTCCGGCGCGTCGTACGCGCCGGGCAAGGCCATGACGGCCAGGAACTTACACATCGAGCAGTCGTCGTGCGAATGCGGCTTCGGCGCTGGAGCGTCGGCAGCCGGCCGATCGTGCGCGTGCGAATGAACATGATGATGCACGTGCTCCGCGTGGCGGTGGCCATGGCCGCGCGCATGCGAATGGTCGGCATGCGAATGGCCGACGGCACACACACCGTGGCTACAATTCAATCCCGGTCCGTGCTGATGCAGCACGTGCGCACCGATGCAGGTCGCGAGATACGTCGCGGCGAAGAAACCCGAGATCAGGCGTTTTCGTAGCATCGTTTCGAGCATTGCGTATGTGGAATGCGGTCGCGCCGACTGCGACCCAGCGCCCGTATTATTGGCGCAATTCAGTAAAGATTCAAGGTAAGCTGCGCGTGGATTCCGCGTTACTTTCCGATGATATCGCGGATAAACGTACGACCGCCCTCCTGGCCGTCGCGTCGATCACGGCATGCGAATACTTTCCCGTCGGGCAAGAGTGCCCGCCTTGTTCTCGTTCCCAAGCTCCCGCTTAGGAACGGCGTTCCGCCGCAGCATCAGGCCGGGTACAATGGAACCATGCCTACGATCAGTCAGTTCTTCGGCATTACTATTCGGATGTACTTCGACGACCATCCGCCGCCACATTTTCATGCGTACTACGGCGAGTTCGCCGCTAAGTTCGATATCGAGACATTAGAAGTTGCCGAGGGACGGCTGCCTCGCAGGGCGAAGGCGCTCGTACTCGAGTGGGCGGCAGCGCATCGAGATGAGCTTCGAGAGAATTGGCAACTGGCCGATCGGCACGAAACACTACATCCAATCGCACCATTGGAATGACAAGAGGACGTTCCTTATGCAACCGATAGTTCAAGTGCAAGCGCGCGAAGGTTACCGCCTGTTCGTCGAATTTGCCGACGGCGTTGCAGGCGATGTCGATCTCTCTCAACGACTTTTCGGCCCGGTGTTCGAGCCGCTCAAAGACGAAGCCTTTTTCGCCAAGGCGACCGTCGATGAATTCGGCGCGGTCTGCTGGCCCAACGGCGCCGACCTGGCCCCCGACGCGCTCTACGCAACGCTAACGCAACATGCAAAAGCTTAGCGTGAACCGCTAACACACGTACGACGGCCACTCCTGGCCGTCGCTTCGGTCACTGTGTGTTCTCGTTCCCAAGCTCCCGCTTGGGAACGAGCTAACAAGAACTTTGAGAAAGGGACCACCCAAAGAATTTCTGTCGGGCCTTTACTCATCGACCGTGGGCAGTTTGAGCAGGGTATTCAGGGATTGTTTGTCGACGACGCCGACCATTCCGTCGGCGTAGGCCACATAGGGATTAAAGAATGCTGGTTCGGTTTCGTAGGCGAGTACGTACCCTTCCGGATTCACGCCATTCTTCATCACGGAATAATCGGCATTCCAAACAACCTTCAGTTTCCCCGAACGAATACGTTCGGCAACGAAATCGCCAACGAACGACGCATGATATGGGGCGAGCTTCGATGCATCAGGAACGTAATTGATTAACTCGTCGAGAGCCTGAGGGGACCGGTCTTCGGCCAGATAGAACGCATGGTAAAGGAATGCAAAGTGCATTAGTTCAGATTCATAATCCAAGCGTGCTTTGGCGACAAACGTTGTCCGGATGACGGTAAAGACGAACCACACCAGAATAATCACAATAAGAACAGCGACCACGCGCAACCAGATGCGCTTCGGACGCACGTCATTTTGCTCGGCTACAGCGGCGTCAGGCATGCCAACCCTTTCCCTCGAAACTACGTTTGCGCAAACCGGTCTTGTTGATGTCCACTCGACAATTGTGCCCGTAGGTTGAAACTGCTCGCCGTTTCTGAGGCTCAATGAAAATACAGCCGTCAATAACTCGCTCTGTACGTGCCAAATCTACTCATCCGTCACGCACCCTTCCGAAGCCGACTTCACGTTCTTAATGTACTTGTAGAGCGTGCCGCGGGTCGATTTGTATTCGGGCGCTGTCCACGCTGCACGGCGCTTCGCCATTTCATCGTCGGAAACGTCGACGTTGATCTCGTTCTTCTCGGCGTCGATCGTGATCGTATCACCGTTTTGCACCAGGGCGATCGGGCCGCCTTCCTGGGCTTCGGGTGTGACATGTCCGACGATGAACCCGTGCGAGCCGCCGGAGAAGCGACCGTCGGTCATCAGCGCCACATCGCTGCCCAGGCCCGCGCCCATGATGGCCGACGTGGGCGTGAGCATTTCGGGCATGCCG
>JAGQOS010000130.1 GCA_020427265.1 Planctomycetales bacterium | reverse complement strand
ATCGAGCTTCTTGTTGTGAATCGCGGCCACGGCGCGCGTGATCTTGCGGGTCACGAACGTTTCGCCGCGGCGGGGCGATTCGTGGTTGAACAGAATGCCGTTGCAGGCGAACATGTCGTACGATTCGCGGTAGTTCTTCGTAATGTAGAACGCATATGCCTTTGCCGCCGCATACGGACTGCGCGGATAAAACGGCGTGGTCTCGCTTTGCGGAGTCTCGACCACCTTGCCGTACAACTCCGAGGACGAAGCCTGGTAGAATTTGGCTTCGAGCCCCAGTTCGCGCATCGCTTCGAGCAGACGCACGCAACCGATGCCGGTGACTTCGGCCGTGTATTCGGGAATGTCGAACGACACCTTCACGTGCGACTGGGCGCCGAGGTTGTAGATTTCGTCGGGACGCACGATCTTCAAGATCTTGTTCAACGACGAAGCGTCGTTCAGATCACCGTAGCACAAATGCAGCCGGACGTCGCTGTCGTGCGGGTCCTGGTAGATGTGATCGATCCGCGAGGTATTGAATGAAGAACTGCGGCGAATCACGCCCCACACTTCGTAACCTTTGCGCAACAGTAGTTCCGACAGATAAGAACCGTCTTGGCCCGTGATGCCGGTAATCAGGGCACGCTTGCCGTTTTTCGGCGGATAGTCAGCTTTCATCACGGTTCGAAACTCCTGTTACAATCGATCGTTACGATATGGATTTGTTCGTGTGCATGCGAGCCGGCGGCCCGCGTACCTAGTCAACTGGCGCGCGCTACTTGGGCGCGATGTTCGAGAAACCAGGCATAGGTCGCTTCGATGCCTTCGCGCAATGCGATCCGGTGCCGCCAACCCAAGCCGTGGAGTCGCGATACATCGAGCAGTTTGCGCGGTGTGCCGTCGGGCTTGCTGCTGTCGAATGTCAGTTCGACCTCGGGGTAAACAACGTCGCGCACCAGGTGGGCCAATTCGAGAATCGTGACTTCCTCGCCTGTGCCCACGTTGATGGTCGATTCCTCGTCGTAGTTTTCCAGCAAGAAGAAGCAGGCTTCGGCCAGATCGTCGCAATGCATGAATTCGCGCCGCGGCGAGCCGCTCCCCCAAATCGTCACTTCCGCCGCGCCGCTCTCCTTGGCCAAGTGAAACCGATGCATCATGCCCGGAAGCACATGCGAGTTTTCCAGGTCGAAGTTATCGTTGATGCCGTACAAGTTGGTCGGCATGGCCGAAATGAAATGACATCCGTGCTGGCGGCGATAGGCCTCGCACGATTTGACGCCGGCGATCTTGGCGATGGCGTAGGCGTCGTTCGTGCGCTCGAGTGGCCCGGTCAAAATGTATTCTTCTTTGATCGGTTGCGGGCAATCGCGCGGATAAATGCACGAGCTACCCAGGTAGAGCAGCTTTTGCACCTCGTAGCGCCAGGCGGCGCGGAGCACGCTGGCGTGAATCAGCAGGTTATCGTACAGAAAGTCGGCCGGTTGCGTGGCGTTGGCTTGGATGCCGCCCACCTTGCCGGCGACGTGAATGACATATTCGGGGCGCTGGTCGTCGAACCAGGCGTCGACGGCGGCGACATCGCGCAGGTCGACTTCGTCGCGTGGGGCTGTCAGAATGTTCTCGAAACCGCGCTGTTTCAGATGCCGCACACAAGCCGATCCGACCATGCCGCGATGGCCGGAAACGAATATCCGAGCTGTCGAAGGTATTGGCATGGCAGGGGCTACGGTATACGACGATTAGAAACGGGCGATCACGCGTTTTTCAGTCCTAGACCCTAATGTAGCATTATCTTTCGCCTTTGACGGCGATTTGGCGCATTCGCAACAGGGCATTTTTCCCAAATCACCCCGTTTGGGCCGCCTGTTCGATCGATTCAAATCCAAACGCACGACTACGCGCTCGTTCGCCACGGCGAAACGGCCCGCGCGATCCGCCTAATCGCTACGACCAGCCTGCATTCAGCGACCAGGCATTGGCTCGCAACGACCCGCTCTGACTACACTAGAAGAACAACCCCAGCAGCGAACGATCCTCGACTCGCGCCATGCAATTGAGCGTTATCATCCCGGTCTATAACGAAGCCGCCACGTTGCGCGCGGTCGTCGAACGCGTGCAGCGGGTGCCGATCGCCAAAGAAATCATTCTGGTCGACGACTGTTCGACCGATGGCTCGCTCGACGTGCTGACCGAACTCGCCAACGAGTCCGCCAATGTCACGGTCTTGCGGCACGACCGCAACGCCGGCAAAGGGGCCGCCCTGCGCAGCGGTTTCAAGCTGGCCCAAGGCGAAATGGTGATCGTGCAAGACGCCGACTTGGAATACGACCCGGAGGACTTCCCCAAGCTCATTGCCCCGATTCTCGACGGCCGCGCCGACGTGGTGCTCGGCTCGCGCTTCATCGGCGGCGACAGCCATCGGGTGCTTTACTACTGGCACATGGTAGCGAACAAAGTGCTCACGACACTTTCGAACATGCTCACGAACGTCAACCTGACCGACATGGAGTGCTGCTACAAACTCTTCCGCCGCGAAGTGCTCGAACGGATTGAGATCGAGGAAGACCGCTTTGGTTTCGAACCTGAAATCGTCGCCAAGGTCGCCCGGCTCGGGTGCCGGATCTACGAGGTCGGCATCGCCTATCACGGCCGCACGTACGAGGAAGGCAAGAAGATCGGCTGGCGCGATGGCGTTCGCGCCGTCTGGTGCATCCTGAAGTACAACTTACTGACGCGATCGAGGTGACATGTGCGTTTCGTCATGTCATTTGGAACCGTTTAGCTGAGACTCTCGCCCCTTGTCTGGTGAACTTGGGAGTCAAAACGGATATAGCGTGTTATTGCAAGGCCACGACTTCTCAGCTTCCCAAAGCGACTTTTCTATCGAAATTGTTGGCAATCTCTGAAGAAGTCTTCCTCCCGTCGCCCCTTGCGATAGAATCGCAAACTATTTGCCGTCGCCCCTTGCGATAGAATCGCAAACTATTTGATTGTTGATACTTACGGCAAACGCTTCCATTTGCCTAAGGCCCTCCCCACCTGTCGGGTTCCCGCAATTTTGCCGATTCGCCCGCCAAACACTTTCACCCGGGGGAGGGCTACTCTATACTAGTCCCAAAAGAGGGTAAACGTTCACCATAGCGCATCGGGGTTTCCCCGATGGTGGGTCGATACCCCTTGGCAGCTTTTCTTATTCGGGTTTTGCACGCTCGTGCAATTCGACGCGTAAAGCATTGCTCTGCGGAGTGGGGCAGACTCCTGCGTTCGAAGCGCTCGCGCACGAAAAAGATGTTGTAAAGGGAAAACGATGACAATCAAATTACTAATTGCCGATGACCACGAAGTCGTGCGCACCGGGCTCAAGAGCCTGGTTGCTGGCGCTGATATCAAAGTCATTGCCGAAGCCGAGAGTGGCGAGGAAGCGGTCAAGCTCGCCTTGAAGCACGAACCGGATGTCTGCTTGCTCGACATCCGCATGCCCAATGGCGACGGGCTCAACGCCCTGGGGCGCATCAAGCTCGACCGGCCCGACATGCCCGTGCTCATGCTGTCGACCTACGACAATCCCACCTACGTCGCCCGTGCCGTGGCGCTCGGCGCTAGCGGTTATCTACTCAAGGGGAGCAGTCGCGAAGATTTGCTCAAAGCCATTCAGATGGCCGCGGCCGGCGAAAGCGCCTGGACCCGCGACGAACTGCGACGCGTTACCGGCGCGCTGGCCACGCCCCGCCTGTCGGCCGACGTGGAAGTGCCGCTCACACAGCGCGAGAGCGAAGTGCTGCGGCAGCTCGCCTTCGGCCTGACCAACAAAGAGATCGCGCAGGCGTTGCAGATCAGCTACGAAACGGTCAAGGAACACGTCCAACACATCTTGCGCAAGGTTGGCGTATCCGATCGTACGCAGGCCGCCGTATGGGCCGTTCGCAAAGGACTTGTCTAGACCGGTGGCGTTTTCGACCGACGTTGCGATCAAGGATCTGGCGTTCGCAACCGAGCAGATCGCCTATCGAACGCCGATGAAATTCGGCGGGCGCGTCGTGCGCGATGTCACGCTGGCGCACGTGCGCGCCGAAGTCGAAACAACCGACGGTCGGCGCGGTTGTGGCTTCGGTTCCATGCCCATCGGCAATGTCTGGGGGTGGCCATCGCAAACGGTCTCGGCCGGCGAGTCTCTCGAGGCGATGGTCCGGCTGGCCGAAGTGCTTGTGGATGCCGCGCGCGCCTATTCAGGTTCGAACCATCCGCTCCACATCACGCACGATTTGGCTGGCGATCAACCGCGCCACGCCGACGACGTTGCGCGCTCGCTGGGCCTCGGCGAAGCGATGCCGCGATTGGCGCAGCTCGTTTGCGCCAGCCCACTGGAAGCGGCAATCTTCGACGCCCAGGGCAAGGCGCTGGACCGGAATGCCTACAACTTGCTGGGGAGCGAGTTTCTGGCGTCGGATCTGAGCGAGTGGCTGGGGCCGACGTTTGCCGGCGAGTGGCTCGATCAGTACACGCTGCGCACGCCCAAGGCCCGCATGCCGCTTTACCATTTGGTCGGCGCGCTCGATCCGCTCGCGATGAGCGATGTGAGCGACCCAGTGGGCGACGGACTGCCGGAGGCTCTCGCCGAGTGGATCATGGCCGACGGCCTGACGCATCTGAAGATCAAGCTCAATGGTGACGACCTTGGCTGGGATGTCGACCGCGTAGTGGCCGTCGAACAGGTTGCAACCGAATCGCAGCAGCAGCGCGGCTGCGACACTTGGGTCTACTCGCTCGACTTTAACGAACGCTGCGCGTCGGTCGACTACGTGCTCGATTTTCTTGCCCATTTGCGCGAACGATCGCCGACCGCTTTCGATCGTGTCCAATATATCGAGCAGCCGACACATCGCGACTTGAAGGCGCATCCCGAAAACCGAATGCACCAGGCGGCCGCCATCAAACCGGTCGTGATCGACGAATCGCTCATCGACCTGGAAAGCCTGGAACTGAGCCGCGAGTTGGGCTATTCGGGTGTCGCTTTGAAAGCGTGCAAAGGTCAGACCGAAGCGCTGCTCATGGGCGCGGCCGCGCAGAAGCACGGCATGTTTCTCTGCGTTCAGGATCTCACTTGTGTGGGCGCCTCGTTTTTGCACTCGGCGTCGCTTTCGGCCCGCATTCCGACCGTGGCGGCGATTGAAGGGAATGGCCGGCAGTATTGTCCGGCCGGAAATCGCGGCTGGGCGGAGAAGTATCCCGCCATGTTCGACGTGACCGACGGCACGCTCGGTACGGCGGTCCTGACCGAAGCGGGGCTCGGCTATAGCGAACCGGACATGGCTTGATGGCCGGCCTTGCTTATTCGCCCGCCAGGTAGCCGGCGATTTTCGCGCGAATCTCGTCGCGCACCCGGCGGAATTCGGACATCTTTTCCTCGTCGCCGCCAGTGGCATAGGCGGGATCGTCGAACGGCCAGTGCAGGCTTTCACCCGCGCCGGGAAACACCGGGCACGCCTCGCGCGCATTGTCGCAGACGGTAACGACGAGATCGATCGTTTGATCGCGAAACGCATCGAGCGACTTGCTTTGGTTGGCGGCGATATCGAGGCCGATCTCCTGCATGGCGGCAATCGCCAAGGGGTGGACATAGCCGGCCGGATTCGAGCCTGCCGAGTCGGCCTGCCAGTTTCCTGCACCGAGCGACTGCCACAGTGCTTCGGCCATTTGCGATCGGCAGGAATTACCCGTGCAGAGGATGAGAACGCGTTTCATGCTAGAGTTCCTTGAAGTGTGAGTCACGAACGCGCAGAAGTGTGACGCGAATCAACGGCCGAAGAACTGCTCTTCTCTCGGCAACGCGATGACCGGCCAACCCGACGGATAAACCCGCACGATGCGTTGGGGCCGATAACCTTCGAGCAGCAATCCGGGCTGAATCTGCACTTGCAGGCCGCTGCTGCCCGGTTCGATCGGCACGTGCTCGACGGCCAACACCGGGCCGCTCTTGCGATCGTTCACCGGATCGTACGTATTCAAGTTATCAAGCGCCACGGCGATGCCGGCCGATTGCCCGACGACAATTTCTTCGAGCAGCTTGGGGTCGACGCCGCCAAAGAAAGTGATCGTAACGATCCGCTGTTGATTGTCGACCGCATCGACCCAGCCAGCCAGGCCGCGTTGGCGAATGGTCTGGCGATGCACTTCGAGTTGATGCGCCGTGGCCTGCTGCCGGCTCGCTTCGTCGAGCCAGATTTCGACCAGTCGCCCGGGACCGTAGAGCGTGGCCCAAGTGAGGTTGAATTGAACCATTTGTCCGGCAGCCAATTCCTCTTGCCGGGCGAAACCACTTCCCCGCCACACGCGAGTGGTCGTTTGCAGGTCGAACTCTTGCGGTTCGCCGATCGGCTTGTCGTCGGCGACGAGTGTCGCGGTAAGTTTCTGTGTTTCGCGATCGACCCCGTCGATTCGCCAGAATTGCTGTTTGGCCGTGTAGTAGCTGAAGTCGTCTTCCAGCCGGAAACAGCGATTGAAATCGACTTCGTAGCTGCGGCGATTATGGAAAATCTCCAGTGGCTTCGTGTCGTCGTTCGGATCCTTCTCGTAGAACCAACCGTGCAGGTGCGTGCCGATCGGCACATCGCGCAGCGCGGCCGGCGCTCCGTGATAGGCGACGGCGCCAAACGGGAGCATCGTCGCCGCAATCGGCAGATCGAAGTGGCTGCGGTTCTGCTTGTCGGTGCGGTCGACACGCAGCACGAATGTGCGCTCGATCGCGTCGACTCGAATCAACTCGCCCGAAAAATAATGCGCCGATCCGGCCGGCGGGAACTCACCGGCGACCAATTGAAACCAGGGGAGCTTGTCGTCCGTGCTCTCGTCGGTGCGGAACGGCGCGGCTTGCTGAGCGCGAACCGGTGCGCTCGCCAGCCACAGGCCCAAACACAACACGCAGCCAAGAATCAATCGCGTCATCAAATGAAATCCGGTTGTCTATCAGGAAGCGGAGTGGAAACCTCGCGGCTGGTAGCGCGAATCCCCAGCAGGAATCAGGCCACGGGCTCGCTCAGCGTGCCGATGCTGTCGTAAAACGAATCGACCTCGACCTCGGCTCTCTGTAGCATCGTCAAAAGTAAGTTGCACAGCCGCGCGTCGGTATCGACCGGGCGCGAGCAAATCGTGTAGTGGCCGCGGGCATCGGACATGTCGTACTGGCCAATTTTCGGCAGGTTGAAGTCGATGTGCTGGCCATGCTTCGCGCCAAGCGATTTGCCCCCGGCCAGGATGAGCGGCAAGTTGGCGTTGCCATGGCTGTGGCCATAGGCCATGCCACTTCCCCATAGCACTTGGGTGCTATCGAGCAAGGGGCCTTCGCCGTCGCTGTGCGTTTGCAACTGATCGAGGAAGTAGCTGAACTGCTCGATCAGGAACGTGTCGGTTTGCGTGAGCCGCCGCATCTGTTCCGGGTCGCCGTTATGATGCGACAGCTCGTGCCGTGTTTGCACGATGCCAATCTCCGGGATCGCCAGCCCGTGGCTTTCGCTGCCGGTCATGCAAGTGATCACGCGGGTCATGTCGGTGCGCAGTGCCAATACCATCAGATCATAGATCGTGCGGTAGTAGTCGCCGGCTTCTTTCGTATCGATGTTGCGCGTGAGCCGGGCCGCGAGCTTCTCTTCGACCTCGGGCTTGGGCACATCGAGCCAGCCTTCGGCACGCTGCGTGCGAATTTCGACCTGCCGCACGGCGGTCAGGTACTCGTCGAGCTTATTCCGGTCTTCACCGCCAATGTTCTTGCGCAGCGTCTGGGCGTCTTCCAATACAACATCGAGCACGCTCCCCCGCCGGTTAAGATTGCGCCGGGCGACCTCTTTCCCGCCCGGTTCGACACCGAAGAGCCGGTCGAAAATCTCTCGCGGCCGGCGTTCGGCCGGCAGTTGAATGCCTTCGCGCGACCAGGCGAGCGAGCCGCCGGTAATCGCAATCTCCAACGAGGCGAACCGGGTATGCACGCCTTGCACTTCGGCCATCAATTGATCAGCCGAAACCGAATTGCGAAACGCGCCGCCGTCGGCCGGCACATTGGCGCCGGTCAACCACACCTTGTCGCAATTGTGATGCTTGCCCAACACGTCGGGATGGTGCAGCCCGCTGATCGGCGTGATGACTTGGCGATGCTTCTCCAACGACGTTAACGGTTCGGGCAATTCGTAATCGGCGCCCGGCTGCTGGATTTGCCAGGTCAGCGTGTTCACGCCATTGGGAATGTAGATGAAGACACTCCGCTTCGCCTTGATCGGCGCCGCCGCGGCCGCCTGCAAGGGCCGCATACAATCGAGCCACGGCAAAGCGATCGTCGCGCCGATTCCGCGCAAGACATGCCGCCGGTCGAGAAGCCATTTCTGTGTATTCACGTTGCTCATGCTAATCCTTTTCTCTCGTGAGCCTCAACGTTGGCGGAACAGGTCGGAAAGAACAAACGCCTCGACAATCGCCCGCACCTGGTAATCGGCCGCTTGCGATTGGCCGGCGATCGATGCCAGTTCGTCGCGGTCTTCAAACGTCATCGTTCGGCGCAAGCCGTAAGTCGCCAGTTTCCTGATAAACGTGGCGTTAAATTCATCGAGATCGGCGAGCAGCAACTGCTTGAATTCCTCGGCATTGGCGAACGTGCGGCCATCGGGCAACGCACCGCTCGGATCGACGGGCGGATTCGACCCGGTGCCGCGCTGAACGACCTCCTCGGTGCGCCAAGCGCCGATCGCATTGTAATTTTCAAACGCCAGGCCCAGCGGATCGATCTTGGCGTGGCAGGCGGCGCAATTCGGATTTTTCTGATGCGCTTCGAGCTTCATGCGCAATGTCGCCTTCGGCTCATCCAACGGGTTCGGCTCGATCGGCTCCACGTTTGCCGGCGGCGGAGGTGGCGACTTGCCAAATATCGATTCCGAGATCCACACGCCGCGATGCACCGGGCGATGCCGCGTGCCGTCGGAAGTGAGCGACAGAATCGCTGCCTGTGTCAACAAACCGCCGCGGTGAACTTCAGGGCGCAGCGCGACACGCTGGAAAGTATCCTGTTGCACCTCGTCCAGTCCGTAGTAGTTGGCTAGCCGCGGATTGGCCATCGTCCAGTTGGAATCGAGAAACTCGCGCAGCGACAACTGGTTGGCGAGCACATGGCGGAAAAACGCAATCGGCTCGCCGATCATGCTTTGCTCCAAGTGCGAGTCGTAATCGGGATAAAGATTCTCATCAGGCGGGAACATGCCGACCTTGCGCAATCGCAGCCACTGGCGCACGAACGAATCGCTGAATCGCTCGGCGCGCGGATCGGCCAGCATTCGCGCCACCTGTTGGCTCAGGACGGACGGCTCGTGCAGTGTGCCGTTATCGGCAAGCGAGAAGAGTTGTTCATCGGGCATCGTGCTCCACAGGAAATACGAAAGCCGCGAGGCGAGCTCCCAGTCGTCGAGCAGGCGGCGGTCGGCATCCTCGGCGCCTTCGACCAGGAACAAAAAGCTCTTGGAGCATAGGATGGCAAGCATGCCCGTTTTGACCGCAGCGCGAAATTCCGCGCCGGCCTCGATTTCACTGCGCACCACATCGACGTAGCGGTCGATTTCACCGTTGCGCAAGGGGCGTCGAAACGCGCGGCGTGCGAGGCGCGCCAAGCCGCTGCGCACTTGCTCCAGGTCGCCTTCGTCCTGCGGCATGTAATCATCGCGCAGACGCTGCTCCGCGTCGGTAACGATCGGCCCGCTCCAGTGCGCCGAATCGAGGATCAGGAACGGATAGAGTGCGGCGCCCTGTTCGTCGGTCAGTTTGAGCTGCCAAGGGATGCGACCGTGAGCAATGCTCACAAACGGTTGGCGTCCATGCCGGCCGCTGCGCGGCAGATTCGAAGGCCCCGGCACGTCGTTGATCAGTTGGATCTCTTGATTGCCCTCGGGCAGATGCGTGCGGAAGGTGATCGTGGTCGGCTCGCCTTCCGGCGCGACGACATCTTGCGCGTGCAGCACACGATCGAGCTTCGTGTGATAAACGAGCAGTCGCGGCGCGCGCCCGCCCGCGGGCTTCAAGCCGCTCAGTTGAATGCGCGCTTCATAAACACCGGCAGCCGGCAGCCGCCCCGGATTCGAATAACGATGCTTGTCCTGCGGCCACAAGTCAAAACGTACTTTATCCAGCAACCCTGCGGCTTCGAGTTGCGAGAGGTAGGGCTCGTTGATCGTATTGGACGGAACGGCCGGTTTGAGCAAATCGAGCGGCTCTGCCGGCTTGTCGGGATAGGCTTCGGCCAGGATGGTTTCGGCTGCCTGCATGTACTTTTCAATATGTGAAGCTGACAGCGAAAGCACGCTGCCCAGACGCTCGAAGCCGCGCCATTCGGGGTCGTCGGTGAAACCGCCGGGATCGGTCGCGTCGAAATGCACGCCCAGCAGGTCGTAGATCGAATGCACGTATTCGTCGCGGCTGAGCCGGTAGAACGCCACCCGATCGCGCTTGGCCATGCGGGCCGACTCGCCTTCGTCGATCCGCGCCGTAAGCCAGGCCACGACCTCGGCGCTACGCGCGGCGGTTGGCGGAGCATCGACATCCTCGGGCGGCATTTCTCCGGAGCTGATGCGTTCGCGGATCTCGGCCCACAGGGCGGTGTCTTCCACGCCGACGTTCTTCGACAGGTTGTCGATGCGGAATTCGCTCTCCTGCTCGTCCGGGCCGTGGCACGCGATGCAATGCTTTTGGAAGTAAGGACCGACATCGGCATCGAAGTCGGCCGCCGCGGCTGCGCTAACATGCATCGGCAGCAGCGCCCAGCCCGCGAGCAATTTCCAAAGGGTCGAACGGTTCATATCGTCGATTCGCCGCCTCGAGGGGTCGCTCGGTTGGGGTTGTCTTCGTGGCTCAGTGCGCCGGCGCTGGCGCACACCGCGTAAACGGTTAATTTTAGCACGAATCGAAGCGCGGTTGTAATGCCGAAAATGCACCGAGAAACTTGCTACCACAGCGCATTTGCCGCGGCGCCAGTGAACGCCGTGGCGATTTCGATTATAGTG
>JAGQOS010000012.1 GCA_020427265.1 Planctomycetales bacterium | reverse complement strand
TGACGACCAAACGGTTCTGCCCCAGGCCGCCATCGAGCGTCAGGCCGGCCGCTTGGGCCAACCCGGTGAAGAACAGGTCGGGACCGGCCGAACCGCCGGCGACGCCCGGATTGTTGCCAGCCGCCGTATCGGGCGGAATGACCGAGAGCGGAGCGCCGCCACGGTAAACAGCGGCCGACGAGGCATCGACCGGCGTGACCGAAAGAACATCGTTGGCAAATGTGCCGTTCACGGCCACGGCATCGCCAGCGCCATGCCCGGCGTAGTTGAGTTGTTCGATCGCACGCAGTTCGACCGCTTGGCCCAGGCCGTCGACATCGACATCGCCGCTGGCCGGATCGGTATACGTAACCGACAGGCTGCGGGCGATCGTGTCGCTGGCCGCCAGAATTTCGACCACGTCGCGCGACGAGGCGGTCATTTGCGGCAACCCCCCGTCGATACGCAGGCTCGTACCGGCCGCGCCAGGCAGTTGCGAATCGGCCGCGAAGTGCAAGCGGAAGCGATCTTCGCCACCTTGGCCTTCCAGGAGCGTGGCCGAGCCGGGTTGCAGGGCATTGGCCTGGACATTGAAAGTAGAATTGCCCGCGCCATCGACAATGCGGAAGCTGCCGCCGCCGCTCGCCGCACCGACACTCGTGGCGTCGACGTTATAAGCGTTCGCCAAGCCAGCACCATCGGGCCCGAAGATGGCGAGCGATTCCAACTGACCGTCGTAGAACACGATGCCGCCCGCAGCGAAGATGCCGCCGTCGGCAACCGGCACGCTGTTGAACGCGCCGCCGCCAATGGCCGTGGCATTCACGTGCACGACATCGGCCGTGAGATGGGCCGAGTCGACGATCGTCAAGCTGTCAGCGCCCCCATCGGTGTTCAGGTCGATCGGGCTCACCACGCCGCTAGCGCGGTTCGTGCCGTCGTTGATCTCAATCGTATCGGCGCCCGCGCCGGTGTTGATCTGCGTGCTGGCGAGGCCGATGGCCGTGCTGCGGATGTCGTAATTGTGTCCGGCGTTGTTGCTCGAAATATCGAGCGTGCCAGCGCCAAGTTGCTGGTAGATGATCAAGCCGCTGGCGATGCCCTGAACGGTTGTGGCGTTGAGCATCACATTCTCGCTGCCACCGGCGCTGTTCGAGTCGTCGATCACGAGCGAGTCGGCGCCAACGCCGCCCTGGACAAGGACGCCGCCCAGAATCGCATCGACCGTGCCGGCCAAGTCGCCGATATGAATGGCGTCGTTGCCGCCGCCGGCCAACACCTGGGTGCTGACGCTGGCGGACGTCGACCGCACCTGAATCGAATCGCCGGCCGTACCGGCTTCGAGTCGCACGTTCTCCATGGCGGTATAGTCGACGGCAACCGGAGCGCCGTTCGTGCGTCGGAAGGCGCTGTTGGTCAGCACATAGTTGTTGGCGTTGAGATCGGTGGAATCGTTCAATCGCAAGTTGTCCGAGCCACCGTCGCCGTTGAGCGTGAGCAGTCCGAGCGTGGCGTCGAGCGTTCCAGAACCGACGTTGAAAAGGTCGGCGCCCGCGCCGGCCGTAATCGTGGTTTCGGCCGCGGCGTTCGTGCCGAGGATGTCGTAATTCGAACCGCCGGCTGCGCCGAGCAGGTTGAGCGATTCGATCGAACCGTTGTAAGTAAGTCCGCCGAACGGCGAGACTCCGCCGCCGATGCCGCTGAAATTGACCGACGTGGGCGTGACAAAGTAGGTATCGCCGCTGAAGGCGTAGTTGCGATCGTCGAGCGTGATCGAGTCGCCGCTGGTCGCGCCGCTGTCGTTGACGACGATCGAAGCGCCGACGTCGATGAGCATGCCTGTGCCGGTCGCCGCCGGCGCAATTTCGACGGCGTCGTCGCCCGCGCCGCCGTCGATGCTAATCACCGTACCCGCGGCGAGCGGATCGGCCGCCGTTGGCATGATGCGGATCGTATCCTCGCCGGCTTCGCCGAGGATCGAAGCCACCGGCAA
Organism: Planctomycetales bacterium; assembly: GCA_020427265.1. Lineage (GTDB taxonomy): Bacteria > Planctomycetota > Planctomycetia > Pirellulales > JAGQOS01 > JAGQOS01. The sequence goes on along the minus strand of JAGQOS010000012.1, from coordinate 23,205 downwards.
GCCCGCGGGCAGATTGACGACGTCGATCGTATCGTTGCCGCCGTTCCCCTTGATCGTGAGCGAGAGCATGCCGCCGGCCAGCGTGCTGAAATCGATGATGAAATGATCGTCTTGATCGCCGCCGGGGAAGCCGTCGCCGCCGAGAATCGTGACGTGTGTTTTGTTGGCGAATTCGAAGGTCTCGAATCCGACCACGTCGACGATCACGCGGCCTGGCGTGGCCGCGTTCGTTATCAAGATCGTGTCGGCCAGATCGCTCGCCACAATCGTTACCGGTCCGGGGAACGTCGAAATGACCGGTTCGAGCCCGGTGAACGTGACGACCTGGGTCATGGCGCCGTCGGTCGTGGTCAAAATGCCCTCGTCTGGTCCGCCACCGGGACGATAGATCTGCTCGAGTTCTTCCTGACCGATGAAGATCAGCGTGTCTTCCGCGAACTGATCGTTCCCGTTGTAGAAGAGGTTGATCGCCACGAAGCCGTTCGTGCTATCGACCGTGAGCGTGTCGTCGCCCCCGAGTCCATTGATCGTCATCGACGTCAACTCAGACAGGTAGTACTGGTGCGCCGGGTCGACCGTGCCGTTGATTTCAACTTCTACGATCGTTGGGTCACTGGCGTTGCGGCGCAGAATCATCTGGTCGCTGCCATTCGTGCCGTCGATCACGGGACCGACCGGATCGTCTTCAGTGAGCGTGAACGTGGCGGTCGGGTGGGTTGTGCCGTTCACTCCGCCATCAGTAAAGTTCCCGATGCTGAGCGTGAATGTTTCGTCGCCTTCCACATGCAGATCGCCAAACACGGTGATCGGCACGAGCGCCTCGGTTTGGCCAACCGCGAAGTCGATCGAGATCGGCCCCGATTCCACGTCGTCGCCCGGCGTGGCGGGTGTGCCCGGACCAGCGGTCAGCGACACGTCGATCGTTTCGGCATAGTCGAAGCGACCGCTGCGCACCACGCGCACAACGTTCGCCACGTGCGTGGCTTCACCTTCGGGAATTGCGTAGCTGCCCATCTCGAAGTCGTACGTGCCCGAAGCATCGTCGTTGAGAATCGTGAGCACGGCCGACGACTGCACGCTGCCTGGCAACCCGCTCGGGCGGAAGTTACCCATCGTTAGCGTCACGGTCTCGTCGAACTCGAAGTTCAGATCGCCGAAGATCGTGATCGGCACGGTCGCCGTGGTTTGGCCGGCCGCAAAGCTGACCACCACGGGACTGCTCGACAGATCGTCGCCCGGCGTGGCCGGGTTGGTCGAACCGGGCGTGAGGATCACATCGACCGAGGTCGGCACGCGAGTTTCCACGCTGCGCGTGATCTGTACGACGTTCGTCACGTGCGTGTCGTCGCCTTCCAGCGCCGTGTACTGAGCCGCCGTGAAGTTGTATTGTGGCGGAGCGTCGTCGTCGATGATCGTGACGAGCGCCGACGGATGACTCGTTCCCGCCTGGCCCACCGGGGCATTGGGCGGATCGGAGTAGAGCACGCGCACTTCCTGATCGGACAGGGCGCGGTCATAGATGCGGACTTCGTCGATGTTGCCATCCCAATTCGCCGTGGCGGCGTCGTTGGCGCCGATGGCGATCGGATGATCGAGCAAGGCGGGGCGCGTCATCGCGGCCGAACCGATCAGCAGACCGTCGACATAGAGCCGCGCCGTCGTGCCGTCGTAGGTTCCCACCACATGCTGCCAAGCGCCTTGCGCAAGGGAGCCGCCGCTCAGCGACGTGTCGCCCGAAACAACCCACTGAAATTCGCCGCCGGCAGCGCTAGCGCCCAGGAAGAACGAATTGGCGAAATCGTTTTCGACGATCCGCGCGAAACCGTTCTGCGTGATCAGATCGGAATTTACCCAAGTCGACACGGTGAAGGTCGCGCCCACTTGCACGTTGTTCTGCGAGACAACGGCCGATCCGCTGCCGGGACCGACGAACTTGAGTGAATTGCCCTGTTGGCCGCCTCGTACCGACACGCCGCCGGCCACGACACCGGCATTGCCGCTCACCGACTCGGGCGTGAGCGAGCCGTTGATGGAATCGAACGCCCAGTGGGCGATCATTTCGTCGTCGAACTGGTAGCCTTCCATGCGGAAGTTGCTGAATTCGAGTTGAATGGTCTCGTTGCCTTCGGGGATGTCGTCGCCGAAGATTTCGATCGGCACGATCTTCGAAGTTTCTCCCGGTGCAAACGTGAGCGTGACCGTGGCGGCGCGATAATCGCCGCCGGGCGTGGCGCCCATCGTGGCGCCCGGCAAGAGCGTTACATCGACGGTCGATTCGAGCGTGGTATTGCCACTGCGAGTCACGCGCACAATGTTACTGATGTGCGGGCCATCTTGCTCGAGGATGCTGTACGCGCCGATCACAAAGTCGTAGGTCGGCAGCGGATCGTCGTTTTCAATGACGAAGATCGCCGTGGGGTTAGTCATGCCGGCCATGCCGATGTTCATCGGTGTAATCGGCACGCTACCCGGATCGCGCTGGAAGTTCGTGAATTCGAGCAGGAGCGTTTCGTCGGCCTCGGGGAGAATATCGCCGAGGATTTCCGGTCCGAGCGTCTTGCTCGCTTCACCCGGTGCGAAATTGAACGTGAGCACGACCGGCGTGTAATCGACGTTCGGCTGGGCCGGATTCGGGCCAACCGGCGTGATCGTTACATCGACGCTCGAAGCGAGTGTAATGTCGCCGCTGCGCACGACCGTGATGACGTTGGCCGTGTGCGTGGTATCGCCTTCGGGTGTCGAAATGGTCGCGGACACAAAGTCGTACTTGATCGAATCGTCGTTGGCGATCGTCAGCACGGCCGTCGGCTGAGTGGAGCCCGAAAGCCCGAGGTCTGAGAAGTTGGCCAGGCTCATCGTCAGTGTTTCGTCGGGTTCGATGCGCAGATCGCCGAAGATACTGATCGGCACCTGGGCCGTATCCTGACCGGCGGCGAAGTTGATCGTCACTGGGCCGGCGACGTAATCGACTCCGGGCGTGGCCGGATTCACGCCGCTCGGCGTGAGCACCACGTCGACCGACGAAGGAATCGCCAGGTTGCCGCCCCGCGTGATCGTGACCGTGCTGTCGGTATGCAGCACATCGCCTTCGGGCACGGTAAAGGCCGGCAAGCTGAAGTTGTAGAACGGCGAGGCGTCGTCGTTGCGGATGACCAGTGTCGAACTTGGCTGGACCGATCCGGGGATGCCGAACGATCCGGCCACGAGCGTGGAACCGACCACGATGTTGTCGATGTCGCCGTCGAAGGTGCGCGAGCCGGTGCGGCCGGCGAATTCCACGCGGTAGTCGTAGAAGTCGCGCAAGCCGACGATTGGCAGCAGCGAGAAGATTTCGTCGGGTCCGCCGGGTTGGCCGTACACGTCGGATGTGAGCGAAAGCCGCAAGATCGCGTCGCCCGCCGTCTCGTTCAGCTCGAACGTCAACCGGTGCCAACGGCCATCGCGGAAGCTGGCGGCCGTTTGGGCATCGAGCGTGGCGCGGCCCATTTCCTGGCCGTCGTAGTATACGACCAACTGGCTGGCGCCGTTGTTCTGCAGGGCGATGGCGAACGTGTCGTCGCGGGCTGGGATCTCTTCCGGCCAACTGCCGTCGGCTTCACCCGGTCCGGTCGCGCCATGGCGATCGACGCGCGTGAGCAGCATCGACAGGCCATCGGCCGGATCGTTCTGAACGCCGGCGCTCATGCGGAAGTCGAACTGACCGACAATCGCGCCGCTCGGGTTGATGCCGTCGGGCATCTGGTCGAAGGCGATCGCGTTGCGGTTCGACGAGAAGCCGTCGTGCGTGAGCCGCAGGAAGTTACCCGAGCCCGCGCCGCCGCCGCCGAGCACTAGCGGCGCCGGGGCGTTGTTATTTTGCGACAGGCTGTAACCGGTTCCGCCGCTTTGGAAGTTCTGGACCGTGGGGAACGACGTGCCGATGGCGAAGTTCTGGAACGAGAGCAGGACTTCCTCGTCCAACTCCGGCAGGAACTCGCCGAGCACTTCGATCGGCACGATCTTTTCGGTTTCGCCGGGGGCGAAGAACACGGTAATCGGACCGGCCGTGTAGTCGACATTTTCGGTAGCCGGATTCACCAGGCCTGGCGAGAGCACAATTTCGACGCTCGAGGCCACATCGGTCGTGCCGCTGCGCACCACGCGAACCACGTTCACCGTGTTCGGCACGTTGCCTTCGAGGGTTTCGAACCGGTCGAGTTGGAAATCGTACTCGGGCACCGCATCGTCATTGAGAATCGTGAGCGTGGCGGCGGGTTGGGTCGAACCCGCTTCGCCCGCCGGCGCAGCGGCTACCGAGAATTCGGTAATCACCGGGTTGCCGCTCGTGGCGTACGACAGCGTGCCGTCGACCGGCGCCAGCTCCAAGCGGAAGCCGGTGATGCCGGGCAGACTGGCCAAGGCGTCGATCGTTAGGGTATCGGTGTTCGATGTCGTGGCGTTGATCCATCCGTCTGGGTCGATCGTGAGCGTGGCGTTGAGCGCCGAGGCGGCCGACGGAATGAGCGGCGTCCAATTGGTCGTCACATCGCCGGGGGCCTGGCCGTCGGCAAACGTGCTGCGGTCGGCGTTCGTAGCCGAGATGCGGAACCGCTTGACGGTATGCGCCGTGCCAAAGTTCTCTTCGATCGTGAAGCGGAGATTCGTGGCATCCGACGTAATATCGCTAACCGTTTCCCAAACGGCCGTTTGATTGGTTGTCTGCCCGCCGCCCATGGCCCAGCCGTTGCTGCCAACCGTAATGCCGTCGATCGTTTGCGTGATCTCCAAGCCGTTCTGGTCGAGCGTAGCAGTTGGCTGCTGCAGCGGGATGGCGATGGTCGGCGCCACGCTGCTGGTGAAACCGGCGAACGACAGGTTGACCGTTTCGTCGTTTTCGGGAACGAGCTCGCCGAGAACTTCGATGGGCACGACCGCCGTGGTTTGACCGGCGGCGAAGTCGACGCGGACCGACGGACCGCGGTAGTCGACAGCCGGCGTGGCCGGATTCACCGTGCCGGGCGTGAGAATCACGTTCACACTCGACGGTCCGGTGGTATCACCGCTGCGGGTGATTGTGACGACGTTCACGATATTCGGCACGTCGCCTTCGAGCGTTTGGAAATCGCCGGCGGCGAAGTCGTAGCGAATCGAATCGTCGTTCTCGATGATCAACGTAGCCGTGGGATTAGCCGTACCGGCGCGGCCGCCAGTCGTGAGCGTGGCGCCCAGGAAGTATTCGCGCGTGCGGATGGTCGCGCCGCTAGCATCGAACGAATCGCCTACGTCGATCTGATCGGTAGGCAGATTGACGAACGAGGCCGAGGCTTCGCCATCGTCGAACGGAATGGCGTTGCCGTCGGTTGCTTTCCAGTGCGCAAGTACATCGCCTGCTTTCACGTCGAGTTGGCCGATGTTGTAAACCTGCACACCGTCGTCGGCGCCGTCGAAGTCTTCGCCCGTAACGTTGACGCGATGCACGACCGTGTAACCGCCCACACCATCGGGCCGCAGCACGAGGAAGTCGAAGACTTCGGGCGTGGCGTCGCTATCGTTACGCAGACGCAAGTCGGAAAGTGTGCCATCGGCCGAGATGACGTATTGCGTGTGGATGACGACACTATTCGCTTCACCCGTATCGCCGGTCGCGGCGTTGGGCGGATCGGTCGCCAGGTCCATCTTGCCGACCATCGTGGTCGAGGCCGCCGGCGGCAGGAAATTGCTGAGGCTCAAGGCGATTGATTCGTTGGCCTCGATCAGCAATTCGCCCAGAATCTCGATCGGCACACTCTTGACCGATTCGCCCGGAGCAAAGCTGACCGTGACCGGGCCAGGCGTGTAATCGACACCCGGCGTAGCCGGGCTGATGGCGCCGGGTGCGAGTTGCACGTCGACGCTCGATGCAATCGTCGTATCGCCGGTGCGGCTGACCTCGACGACCATGGTCGTGTTCGGTACATCGCCCTCGGCCACGCGGAACTCGGCGAGCGTGAAGTCGTAGGCCAGGGCGTCGTCGTTGACCAAGCGCAGGGTGGCCAGCGGGTTGGCCATGCCAGCCATGCCTGCGGCCGTGCCGAAGGCGAACTCGGTGCGTAGCCGCGCGACGCTACTGATGCGCACTTCGTCGATCGCGCCCGGCAGGTTCTCTTGCGCCGCACCGGTCGTGCGATTGCCAATGCGGAAGGCGCGATTCGTATAACCCGGTGTGGGATCGAGCGCCGTATCGACGCCCACCTGGTTCGCCGCTCCGTTGCTGCCGTTGAGCCTGGTCCAATAGAGACTGGCTTCGGATCCATCGAACGTAACGGCCACGTGGAACCATTGCCCCGCAACCGGTGCATGGCTGCCGGCCGTGGGCAGATTGGCCGCCACCGTGCCGCCGCCGGCCACCCCTTCGCCGTTGGCGAAGACAAGCCGCAACTGGTCGGTCGCACCGACTTGTTCCAGACGGAACTGCACCTGGCCGCCGCCAAGCGTCATGATTTGGCGTGGCGTGGCGAAATCGGCGCCGGCAACCGTATCGAGATTGATCAGCGCTTCGTAGGTGAACGAGCCGTCGGCGCCTTGGAACTGGTCGCTCGACGTGCTTCCCGCGCTGGCCTGGTTGGCGTTCGGCCCAATGCCCAGATCGAAGGCGCGCTGGTAATCGTACAGGCCGTTGGTCGCGCCCGCCGCTCCCGTGGAACCGCCGGCGATGTTCAGGTCGATATTGGCGGCCGACACGCCGCTGTCGTTCAAGAACAAGGCTCCGGGGAATTCGTCAAAGTGGTACAGGTGCATTGTGGCCGAGTCGGCGACGTAGGCGCCTTGCACCATGGGGCCGACCGGGGCATTGGCCGTGAAGCGGGCGAGCGAAAGCTGGATCGTTTCGTCGGACTCGATCATGCCGTCGCCAAACACCTGGATCGGCACGAGCTTCGTCACTTCACCCGGCGCGAAGTTCACGCGCAGCGGGCCGGCTTCGACATCGACACCCGGCGTGGCCGGCGCGAAGGTTCCGCCGCGAAGGACAACATCGACGCTCGAAGCGATGCTCGTCACGCCGGTGCGATTCACGCGCACCAGGTTGATCGTGTGCGTGGTATCGCCTTCGACGACTGTGTACTCTTCGGCCGAGAAGTCATACTTGATCGTGTCGTCGTTCACGATCGTGAGCGTGGCTTCGGGATGGGTTGTGCCAAGTTGGCCGAACACCAACGAGGTTTGCATGCCCTGCGCGAAATTGCTGGCGATCTGCGAGGCTTTCAAAGCGCCGTCGTGAATTCGCACCGAGTTAATGAAGCCGGTAAACGGAATTTGATCGACACCGGTCAATCCGGTACCGGCCGAGCCGCGCTGTGCGCCGATGTTGATGGAATCGCCCGCGTGCGTGCTGAGCTGGCCTGGCAGATTGAAGCTGGTGTTGAGCACGCCATCGGCGTAGAGTTGCACACCCGTGCCGCCATCGTAGACATAAACCAAATGGTGCCATTGGCCGGCGGCCGGTGTGGCGTTGACCGGAGCGTCTTCGTTCCAGCTAATATCCCACGCGCCGCCCCAGTGGTTGACCGAGCCATTATTGCCATCGCCATAGTCGAACGACATGTCGGTGCCATCGGGACCGCCGCGATGGCCCCACCCGACCATGGCTTCAGCCGTCGTAAAGCTCGGATTGTAAACCCAGACTTCGATCGAGCGGTTGCTGGCGCCGGTCAAGCCGTCGGTAGTTGCCGGGCCAACGAAAGCGTCGGCGCCGCCGTTGAACTGGACACCCGCCACACCAGTGCCCGACACGTTGGCGACCAAGGCGGGATTACCCACGGAGGCGAAATCGCCGAGCACGCCTAGATTATTCCAAGTTCCCGCGCCGCTGTTAAAGCCGTTGGCCGTCAAGTCCACCAGCAATTCGCCCGCCGCGTCCGCCGTAGTGTACGTAAAGTTCTGCAGCGACAGGTGAACGGTTTCATCGAGCTCGATCAGCGTTTCGCCCAAGATCTCGATCGGAACTTGCTTCGTCGTTTCACCGGGTTCGAAGACCACGGTAATCGTTTGTTGCGTGTAATCGACATTCGGCGTAGCCGGGTTCACCGCGCCGGGCGCTAGCACCACGTCGACCGTGCTACGCACCTTCGTATTGGCGCTACGCGTAACGGTCACAACGGTCGAAATATTCGGCACGTCGCCTTCGGCCGTGTAGAAGTCGCCTACTGTGAAGTCGTAGGTCGGCGCGAAATCGTCGTTTTCGATGATCAGCGTCGCCTGCGGCTGGGTTGTGCCCGACTGGCCGATCGCAAAGCCGTTGGCCGCGGTGAAATGCGCTTCGACCTCGGCCTGCGACAGAGCCCGATCGTAGATCGCCACGTCGTCGATCACGCCTTCGTGGTTCTGGAACGCGCCGCTGAAGTGGCGGCCGATGTAGAAGCCGTCGTTGGCGATGAAGTCCCAACCGTTGTTCGTTCCCGACGCCGGAGCCAGCCACCGGCCGTCGACGTTGGCGTATACGGTAAGATTGGCCGTGCCGTTGGCGTTGCCGCCGGTCTTCGTAATCACGGCATAAACCGGCTTGCCGATGGAATCGGCGCCGAGATCGACCGACACGTTGTTCGCCGTTACACCGACTCCGTTCACGCCGATCGCGTGCGATTGGTCGATGAACGTCATCACCGGCCCGTTGTTCGCACCGTTGTTGTTCGAGAAGATTGCCGACCATTGACGCTGGGCGTCGCGCACGAACCAGGCTTCGATCGTCCAATCACCTTCGAACGGATTCGCGCCGTTGGCGGCTGTGCTCAGGCCCGTACCCTGCAGGTAGCTACCGGTGGCGTCCTGCGCGCCGTTGAAGCGAACCGCGCCATTTGATGAAGCGGGAACGAGGCCCGGAACATCGCGATCGGCCGCGGGAATGTTGACCAACGTGGCCGACAGGCCGGCCGCGCTGCCGGTGTTGGCGGCCGGCCCCACGGTTTCGGCAAGCCGCCACTGGCCGATGGCCCCATCGGCAACAACCGCGTTGGCAAACGCCGATTCGACAAATACCTGGTAATTGTTGAACGAAAGACTGAGCCGTTCGTCGGCTTCGGGCACGAGATCGCCGAAGATCGTCAGCGGCACGGTCTTCGTCGTTTCGCCGATTTCGAAGCGAATGGTAACCGGTCCGAACTCAACATCGTCGCCGGGCGTAGCCGGATCGGGCGCGCCGGCCGTAAGCGTGACATCGACTGACGAAGCGAACTTCGTTTCGCCGCTGCGCGTGATGGTCACAACGTTCGTGACATGCGTATCGTCGCCTTCGAGCACGCGGAACTCGTCGATCGTGAAATCGTAGGTCGGCGTGCCGTCGTCGTTCAGGATCGTGAGCGTGCTGGTCGGCTGCGCCGCGCCAGGTTCGCCGAGGTTGTAGATGCCGTACTGGCTCAGGTCGCCCGCCATGAGCGCCTGAATTTGAGCCGGCGAGAGCGCTGCGCCGAACACGGCCATGTCGTCGATCATGCCGTCGAAGTAGCGCAGGGCCGGGAACAACTCCGTTCCGAAGATCACTTCCTGCGAACTGGCCGTGTTAATCGCCGCATTTTGCAGCGCGCTGCTGGTTTGCAGCACACCGTCGATGTAGAGCTGGATATCGGCCACTTCCGGCGAGCCATCGCTGGGGAAGACCGCTGCGACATGATGCCACTGGCCATCGTTGACCGCATCCTGGCTCACGATAAAGCCACCGTTCACTTCCACGCGCAGGCCACCAGGCGTGCCGTTGCCCGTTTGCGTGCGGAAGACCCACTTCTGCCCCGTCGCGTCGGCGCCCCACGATGCAATCACGCCATCGGGATCGGCCGTGTTGATCCACGCCGCCACGGTCCGCGGTTGCGAACCGGTGGGGCCTTGGAAACCGGTAACGGTCACCAGGTCGTCAACGCCATCGAAGTCGAGCACACCGCCGCGATTCGCTCCGGCATCGACAAACGTCGCGCCGTCGATCGCGCCATCGCGTGTGCCGGCCAAATCGTCGAGCGGGCCGCCAGCCGGGTCGGCATCCACGCCGTAGAACAATTGCAACGATCCGCTGTTGGGATCGAAGGCGCGGAAGTTGGCTAGCGAAATCTCGACCGTCTCGTCGAGTTCTTCGAAGATGTCGCCCAGAATTTCGATCGGCACGACCTGCGTCGTTTCGCCCGGTGCGAAGTTCACGCGGATGGGACCGGCCGTGAAGTCGACATTCGGCGTCGCCGGATTCACCGCGCCCGGCGTGAGAATCACATCGAGACTCGACGCCAGTCGCGTATCGCCAGTTCGCGTGATTGTGACCACGCTCGTAACGTGCGGCGCATCTTGCTCGAGCACCTGGAAGTCGGTGGCGTTGAAGTCGTAGCGGAGCGTGTCGTCGTTTTCGATGACCAGCGTGGCCACGGCCGGCACAACCGGCGGCTGCAACGTGGTGACATCGAGCAATGTCGGGCCGAGTCGGAATTCGTCGTACACGGGGTTGGCGCCACCGCCGGCTCGCAAGAGCACGGACGATGTTGTGGAGAAGTTGACGCCGCCGGCGTTGCCGGAAATCGAAGAAGTAGGCGAGCCGAGATTGGCGACGTCGGTCGGGTTGAGCCAGATGTCGACCACATCGTTGCCGGCCGTGCTCCAGGCGAAACGGCCGATGATCAGGTTCGTTGAACCATCGGTTAGCAAGGTACCGGTCGGCGCCGGATCGAGCAGATTGACTCCGCCCATCCACGCAGCGAGCGTGCCGCCGGAAACATCCCAGCCAACACCGCTGCCGACCGAACCAATATTGCTCGTGAACACGCGCAACCGCTGCTCGTTCGACGTGCCGGTCGTCGACATCAACATCGAGAACCACTGTTCGCTGCCGTCGGCATCGAGGCCCGTGCCGTCGAACTCGCGATGGTGATCGTTGATGTTCAGGATCTGGGCGGCGTTGCCGAGCGAAGCGACCTGGCCGGTTACATCGGTCAGTCCGGCGACGATCGTGCCGGAAGCGGCCGTCCCCTCCCAAGCAAGCTGCCAGCCGGCGCCACCAGCCTGGCCAGCCACCTGACTGCCCGCGGCATAGTCGAATCCTTCGTACACGTAGAGGTTCTTCGTCACGTTCGAGGCGTCGGCCGGGAAGACCGGCGAGTCGATAACTACCTGGAGCGTTTCATCGGGCTCGATGAGCGTTTCGCCTAGGATTTCGATCGGCACACTCTTCGTCACTTCGCCCGGAGCGAAGTCGACGGTAATCGTGCCGCCGGTAAAGTCGACGTTCTCGGTGGCCGTGCCGGGCACGAGCCGGACCTCGACACTCGAGGCAATCGTCGTATCGCCGCTGCGCGTAACGGTAACTACGTTGGTAATGTTGGGCACGTCGCCTTCGAGCGTGCGGAACTCGTCGAGCGAGAAGCTGTACGTGATCTTGTCGTCGTCGAGAATCGTGAGTCGCGACAGCGGATTCGTGCGACCCGACATGCCGGACGTGCTGGCGAGCAGGAATTCGTCTCGCATGCGAGCGACATTGCTGATGCGCACCTCATCGATACGCCCAGGCAGACCACTCGTGGCGGCCGCCTGACGCAGATTACCGAAGACCAAATCGCGCGGTCCGAAGGCCGGCGTGTCGACCATGTTCGGAATATTGATGATCGCGTTGGCGACACCGGTGCTGGCGTCGAGTCGTGTCCAGTAGAGCGTTGCCTCGCCAAACATCGTGGCCGGGTTGCCGGGCGTGCCATCGCCGTCGGCTTGTCCGTCGTACGTGATCGCCACGTGGAACCATTCACCCGCCGTGATCGCGTGCGCACCGGCGGTGGGAATGTTCGCCGAGAAGGCGTCGCCGCCAGCGATGCCGTTTCCAGCATCGAAACGAAGCTGGAGATTGCCGCCGGCTTCTTGGATCCGCAAGAACACCTGGTCGTTGCCGGCCGACATGATATAGCGGCCACCGACATAGTCGGCTGGATCGACCGTATCGAGATTGATCAGCGCTTCGTAGGTGAAAGCGCCGTCGGCGCTCATCAATTCGCTGCTGTCGACGTTCGAGGCGATCAAGCGATTCGACGTGCGAGCCAGTCCGAGATCGACCGAATGGCCCATGTCGAACAGTGGCTGCACGGTCGCCGCCGCACCGGCCGTGGCGCCCGAGTTGTCGAGATCAATGTCGATGGCATCGTCGGCGATCGCGTCTTCGAGCGTCGGAGCGCCGGACAACTCGTCGAAGTGCCACAGGTGCAGCGTGGACGCGTCGATCGCGTACGATCCGGAGATGACCGCTTGCGCCGGGCTATTGGCTGAGAAATTGGTCAACGCCAATTCGATCGTTTCATCGGGCTCGATGACCAGATCGCCGAACAGTTCGAGCGGCACATCGCGCACCGTTTCGCCCGGTGCGAAAGCGATCGTGACCGGACCGGTTTCGATGTCGACGCCCGGAGTAGCCGGATCGGGCGAGACGCCGCGGAGGACGACATCGACGCTCGAAGCGATCGACGTATCGCCGCTGCGGACCAACCGCACAACGTTCGTCACACGGTCGATATCACCTTCGACAACCGAGTATTCCGGCTGCTCGAAGTTGTAGCGGATGGCGTCGTCGTTGAGGATGGCGAGCGTGGCCGTCGGCTGTGTTGTGCCGGCGGCGCCGAGGTCGAGAATCGAACCGCTGCCAACCGCCGCGGCGAACTGCAACGCCGCATCGGCGCCGGTCAGCGCGGTGTCGAAGATCGCGATTTCATCGAGCAAGGCGCTCAGATGCCCAGGCGCGCCGCCGTCGTTCTGGCCGATGCGATCCCAGGTATTGAGCGTGTTCGCGCCGATGTTGCCGGTGACCACCGGAGTCGCGTCGCCATCGAGGTAAATCGAGATATTGTTGCCGCCGTCGCGGCTCATAACCACGTGATGCCACTGGCCGTCGTTGATCGGATCAGGCATTTGCACGGTAATGGGCAGATCGGGCGAAATATTTACACCGAAGCGACCGCCTTCGTTCACGCCCCACCACGATTCCGTTGTATTTCCGCCGCCGCCGCAGCAACCGTCGTTGTCTTCGCCGAAGAGCGTGGGATTGTTCCAACCGGAGCCGGCGCCGGACTGGGTTGTGTTGATCCAGAACGAGAGCGAAGAATTCGGGTTGTTCAGCCAGTTCGAGTAATGGAACGTATTGCCCGGGATGTCGAAGTGCGCGTCGGTCGAACCGAGATCGACACCCGTGCCTAGCGCGTCGATGCCGGTATCGACTCCAAACAGCACGCCGTTCTGCTCCTGGGTATCGTAGTCGGCGCCGGCCGTTCCCGAATTCGACGCGATCGTAGCGCCGGTCGCTTCGTCGAACCGGTACCAAACCACGGGATTGAACGACGCCATCGTGCTGGTAAAGACCGCGGCCGCATCGGCGCCAACCACGCGGAAGTTAGCCAGCGAAAGCGTCACTTCTTCGTTCGGCTCGATGAACGTATCGCCGAAGATCGTTAGCGGCACGGTCTTGGTTGTTTCACCCGGCAGGAACGTGACCGTAATCGGGCCGGTTTCCAGGTCATCGCCCAGGGTCGCCGGGTTCGCGCCCGACGGCGTGAGGACGACGTCGACCATCGACATGGCGTCGGTTTCCTGGCTACGCGTGATCGTGATCGTATTGACCACGTGCGTCGTATCTCCTTCGGCCACTTCAAACCGGTCGAGCGTGAAATCGTAGGTCGGCACGAAGTCGTCGTTGCGAATGATCAACTCGGTCGCGCCGCGCGTGCCCACGAGCGGCAAATCGGACGCCAGCGTGGCGATTTCGTCGGCCGTCAACTCCGAATCGTAGAAGGCGATGTCGTCGTAATAGGCGGGCGAAAGCCCATCGCCACTGCGATTCGCTAAGCGGATACTATCCCAATTGTTCAGGCTCTCGGGAATCTCGAACTCGGGGCCGGCGACACCATCGACATAGATACGGCTGGCCGTGCCATCGGCATTGCGCGAAACGGCAATGTGGTACCAGCGGTCGGACTGAATCGACGTCGGATGCTGCGAGGCAATCTGGCCCTGGTATTCGATGCGGCCACCATTGGCTTCGATCTGGAAATTGCGAGCGCCGTTATCGCCGTTGGCCAAAATGCTCCAGAACCCGTTGGTCGTGGCCGCGTCGTCGAGCTTGACCCACATGGCCACGGTCCAAGTGGCATCGGGTGCGATCGAAACCGGCCCGCTGGCCAGATGCAAATCGACTCCGCCGCTATCGGTCTGGTGCACCACGCCGTCGCGTGTTTCGTTGAAGGCGTCAGTCGCGTTGACTTCGAATGTAGGCGCGGCCGTTCCGCCGCCAATGATCGCCATGTTCAAGTTGCCGCGTGAGCCGGTGTCGGCCAGCGAACCATCGGCGAACTCGAAACGATGGATCGGCTGCGGCGAAGCCGCCTGACCGAGCGGAATCAAGCTGAGCCGATCGGCCTGTCCGGACATGACCGTGGCGACTTCGTCGGCCGAAATCGCTCGATCGAAGAGCGTCACTTCATCAAGCAGGCCGTTGTAAGTTCCGTTGCCGCCCGTCGTACCGCCGAGCACCAGATTGCCCGTGTTGCCGAAGCCATTGCCCGGCGAATAAGTCTGCGTTGTGACAAGCGTTCCATCCTTGTATGCCATAACCGAGCCGTTATCCACGACCAAGGCCACATGGTGCCACTGGTCGTCGTACACGCCCGGCAGGCTGCCACGCACCTGGTTCGCGCCCGCGCTCGTATCGATGCGGAAGCTCATGCTGGCGGCGGCGCCGTCGCGCTGGAATTCCCATCCCTGGCCACCCGAATTCTTGCTGACAATCCGCGTGAAGTTGCCGGGTTGCGCCGCGGCGTCGGCCTTCATCCAGAAGGCGATCGTCATGGCGTCGCCCATGTTGATGGACGGCGAACCGGGAATCCGCAACGTTGTCGCATTGTTGGCCGCCGTGTTGTCGAAGGCGATCGAGCGGCCATCGTTCAGACCACCGGGCGTTTCATTGCTGTAGGCCAGCGTGCCAGCCGGCGCGCCGTCGTTGCCATTGCCCGATGTATCGGCGCCGGTATCGTCGGCGAAGCGCCACAAGCCGACCAGGCCAGCGTTGGTCATTGGCACGGCTAGGAAGTTCGTCAGGCTTACTCGCACCGATTCGTCGGCCTCGGGCAGGAACTCGCCGAGGATTTCGATCGGCACGGTCTTCGATGTTTCGCCCGGAGCGAACTCCAGCGTGATCACGCGATCCGTGTAGTCGACATCGGGCGTGGCCGGATCGACGGCGCCCGGCGAGAGCACCACGTCGACAAACGTGGTGATGTCGGTACGGCCGCTGCGCGTGACCGTGACGACGTTCACCTCGTGCGTGACATCCAATTCGTCGACTTCATAGCGATCGAGCGTGAAGCTGTACTCGGGCGCGACGTCGTCGTTGAGAATCGTGTAACTGGCCGTCGGCTGCGTGTTGCCCGCCTCGCCAACCGCCAGGCGATCGAGCGTGCCGATAACCAGGTTGTCGAACGTGCTGATCTCTTGCGTCAGGGAGGCGAGCATCACCAGGTTCTGGCCTTCGCCATCCCAGACGAGGTTCGCTTCGTTACCAGCGCCAGCCGCGGTTAGATCGATTTCCACGCCGTCGACAAACGTTCGCACAATGATCGGCGCGCCCGGCGCGAAGGAATCCATCGCCGCTTCGATGCGCACATGATAGGTTTCGCCATCGGTCGGCGTGCCGTCGAACGGACCGGCCCCAATCGCGGCGCCGTTGTCAAACACTTGATACTGACCGTTGCCGCGGAAGAGAATGCCAAAGTCGTTCGAGCCATTGTTGACCGTAGCGCCGGCCGTAAGGCTGCCTTGGCTGTAACCGAAGCCGATCGATGCCCAATCGCTGTCGGCACCACCGGGGTTGATATCGAAATCGATGGCGAAGCCGCCGCCGTCGACGATTTCGTCGTAAAGGAAATCGATCAGCGGTGAGACACGCCCCTGGCCGGCGATGTTCGCCAGGTTGAGCGCGTTGCCGTTAATCTGAACCGCGTTGGCGTTGCCCGCCAATTGGAAGTACTCGCGGCCAGATACCAGCCCGTGCTGGCGGCCCGCCGTGATGACGCCCGACGAAACATCGAAGCTCGCCGCACTATTGAAGCTGTCGGCGAACAGGATGCCGTCGGCCTGGAAATTCGTGAGCGAGAGTTCCAGCGTTTCGTTCGCTTCGGGGAACAAGTCTCCGAGAATGTCGAGCGGAACCACCTTCTCAGTTTCACCCGGAGCAAACTCCACGGTGATCGGTCCGGCAAGGACATCGTCGCCCAGAGTCGCCGGATCGGTCGCACCAGGCGTGAGGACTACGTCGACACTCGAAGCAATCGACGTATCGCCGCTGCGGATCAGCCGTACGGCGTTGCTCACGCGAGGCATGTCGCCTTCGGCCTCGGAGAAATCGGCCGCGGCAAAGTCGTAGCGAATCGTGTCGTCGTTCTCGATGATCAGCGCCGCGGTGGCTTGCGCGCCAATGACCGCGCCGCCCGGCACGGCGAGCCGCGAACCGACATAGATATTGTCCAGGTCGGCGTCTTCGAATTGTCCGCCCGTACGGCTACCGAACTCAACGCGGTAGTCGTACATTTCGGTCAGGCCGGGGATGGCCAGATCGTTGAACACGACAATCGGCGCGCCGGGCGCACCGTGCACGTCGGGAATGATCGCCAGGTTGAGCGTCGCATCACCCACGCCATCGGTTTCCAGAACCAGACCGAGTCGGTGCCAGCGGCCGTCGACGAATTCGAGTTGGGTAGCCGGGTTGATGAGTTGGCTAGCAACTAGCGCGTTATCCCAATAGATTTCGACGTGATTAATCGGCGGCGTCGTGCCGTCGAACGTGCGAATACCGACTCCAAATGTACCCGGACGCTGCGGACGTTCTTCGGAAAACAAACCATCGTACTGTCCTGCGCCAAATTGGCCGTAATCCTCGGTCGGCGTGAACATCATGCCGATGCCGTCGGCAGGCCCGCCGGTGGCCGTCAATCGGAAATCGAACTGTGCCACGACCGCGCCAATGGAATTAAACCCGTCGGCCGTTTGATCGAACGCCACGGCGTTGCGATTCGTTCCCGTGTTGTACCCCAGCCGCAAGAAGGAATCGACGCCCGGTCCGCCGCCCGCCATCACGGCTGGGGCCGGCAGGTTGGCATTTTGGCTCAGCGTGAATTGCGTGCCGGCATCCTGGAAATTCTGCGCCGTGCCGAAGGGAACCGTAAGATTCGCAAACTCGGTAAAGCCGAAGGCGCTGGCGTCGATCTGCGTTGTCGCCGACACGGCCTCGATCGGCGCGGCCGACATCTGGAATTCAGAGAGCACATAGTTGCCGGCAAAACCGACCGCGCCGGCGTCGGGGATGATCTCCAACCGCACGCCGGTAATGCGCGCCAAATCGGTCGTCGCTTTCACGGTATACGTGTTAGTTGCCGCAAATTCCGCGCTGACGCTGTCATCGGCGTTGATGCTCAATTGGCCGTTGAGCGCCGTGGCCGACGTGGGCGTAAGCACCGTCCAGTTCGTATCCAGATCGCCGGGCACGGCGCCGTCCGCAAATGTGCTGCGATCAGCGTCAGTTACCGAAATGCGGAAGCGGCGAATTGTGTGATTGCTGACGTAGTTCTGCAACAAGTTGAACGTCAGTTCGGTCGCATCGAAAGCGATGTCATTCACGGTTTCGAACACCGCCGTATGGGCGACGTTCGTTTGCCCGGCGACGGCCCAGCCGTTGGTGTTGCCGGTCAAAATGCCGTCGATCGCCGCGGCGACGCCGAAGCCGCCTTGCTGGAAGTCGGCCGTCGCCTGTTGCAGCGGCACGTTCTGAGCAGCCCCCACAACGCGCGCCGCGCCAAAGACAAGTCGCGCGCTCTCGTCGAGTTCGATCTTCGTATCACCCAGGATCTCAATCGGCACGGATTTTTCGGTTTCGCCCGGAGCGAAGGTCACGACGAACGGACCGGCCAGGAAGTCTTCGCCTTCCAACGCCGGTTCAATATCGCCGTTCTGCACAAACACTTCGATGCTCGACGAGGTCGAAGTATCGCCGCTTCGCAGTACGGTGACCATGTTGTTCGTATTCGGCGCGTCGCCTTCCGCGATGCGGAATTCGGCTTGTGAGAACTCGTAGCGAACCGCATCGTCGTTGAGCACGATGAGTTCGGCGATCGGCTGCTGCGTGCCGGCGCGGCCCGCCGTATTACCAAACACCATTTCGCTCGCCTTACGGGCGACGTCGCTGATGCGCAGCTCGTCGATCCGTCCCGGCAAATTCGCCGTCGGCGCGCCGCCGGCACGGTTGCCCACGTGGAACGTGGCGTTGGCATAGGCCGGCGTGTCGACCCATTGATCACTGGCGCCAATCAGGTTGGTAATGCCGGTCGAATCGTCGAGCCGAGTCCAGTACAGGCGAGCCGAACCGAACGTGGTCGCCGGGTTGGCGGCGGAGCCGTCGCCGTTGGCCGCGCCATCGTAGGTGACGGCCACGTGGAACCACTCGCCGGCCACCGGAGCGTGGCGATCGGCGCCGGTCGGCAGGACCACGACCACTTCTTCGCCGCCGTCCACGCCGTTGCCGTTGGCGAATCGCAATTGCAATTGCCCCGCGGCCGCGGCCGGCTCGATGCTCAATTGCACCTGATTGCCGCCCATGCTCAGCAGCGTACGCCCGCCGACGAAGTTGGCCGGATCGACCGTGTCGAGGTTCACGAGCGCTTCGTACGTGAACGCGCCGTTGTCGCCCTGGAAGTCGTCGCTCGAAGTGTTATCCGCCGCCGCCTGGTTGCTGTTGGGGCCGGGACCGAGATCGATGGCGTTGCCGAAATCGTAGCCGGGCCGGCTCGCGCCGGCTGCGCCGGTGGCCGCGCCGAGGGCGTCGAGATCGATATCGTTGAGGTCGGAAATGCCCGAATCGTCGAGGAACAACTGGCCGACAAATTCGTTGAAGTGGTACAAGTGCAGCGTCGAGGCGTCGGCCGAGTAATCGCCGCGTACGACCGGCAGGGCAGGGGCCTGCGACGTGAACCGCCCGAGCGAAAGAATCGCCGTTTCATCGGGCTCGATGCGCAGGTCGCCGAAGAGCGTGATCGGCACATCCTTCACCGTTTCGCCTGGCGCGAAGTTCACCGTGATGCTGGCCGACTGCAAATCGTCGCCCGGAATAGCCGGATCGACCGGACCGGCCGAGAGGATCACGTCGACGCTCGAACCGATCGTCGTATCGCCGCTGCGCACGATCTGTACCACGTCGGTCACGTTGGTCGTGTCGCCTTCGGGCGTCAGGAACCGAGGCGCGACGAAGTCGTAGCGGATCGAATCGTCGTTCAAAATGCGGAACGTGGCCGCCGGCACATCGTCGCCAGGCCGGCCAGCGACTTCCGGCGCGGCGTTGGCGACAAAGATGTTGTCCAGATCGCCGTCAAAGTGACGGCCGCCGGTGCGGCCGGCAAATTCCACGCGATAGTCGGACATGTCCGTCAACCCGGTCACCGGCAGATCGGTAAAGACGGCGATCGGCGCGCCGGCCGCACCGTGTACGTCGGAAACGAGCCAGAGGGAAAGCAGGGCGTCGCCGCCGCCCGTTTCGGTCAGTTCCATCTGGAAGCGGTGCCACACGCCATTGCGGAAACTGATCTCGCTGCCTTCGTTGAAAACTCGCGTGCCGACTTGAGCTCCATTCCAGAACGCCGTCAACTCGCTGCGCCCATTGTTGCGGAAGCCAATGCCAAACGTGTTCGGCCGCGATGGCGTCTCTTCAGCCCATCCGCCGTCGGCCTCGCCAGCGCCGCTCACGCCATGATCCGCCACGCTCGTAAGCAGGAAAGACATGCCGTCGGCCGGGTTGCCGGCCGAACCGTTGCTCATGCGGAAATCGAACTGGGCGAAGACGCTCGACGGATCGACGCCCGACGAGGTCTGGTCGAAGGCGATGGCGTTGCGGTTGTTGCCCACGCCGTCGTTTTCGAGCCGCAAGAATTCTTCGCTGCCCGCGCCGCCGCCGGTCATGATCACCGGACCCGGCGCCGCGCCATTCTGATCGGCAAAGAACGGTGTGTCGTTCAGGCCATCGAACCGCGCCACGGTCGCCGCGCCGCCACCCGGATAGACCAGGAAGTTCTCGAACGCCAGGTCGATCGTTTCGTGTTGCTCGACGAGCAGTTCGCCAAAGATCGTGATCGGCAGCACCGCTTCGGTTTGTCCGGGCTGGAAGAACACGGTGACCGGGCCGCGCTGGTAGTCGACATCAGGCGTGGCGGGGTTGACCGCGCCGGGCAGCAGCGTTACATCGACACTCGAAGCGAAGGTCGTCTTGCCGCTGCGGCGGATGATCACGTCGGTATTGACGTTCGTCACGTCGCCTTCGAGCGCTTCGTACTCGCTCATCTCGAAGTCGTAGATGATTTCATCGTCGTCGAGAATCGTGAGCGTAGTGGTCGGCTGGGTCGTGCCGGCCGAGCCGGCCGTTACTTGCGCGCCAAAGGCGGCCAGGTTGCCGGCCATCACGTCGGCGACTTGAGCATCGGTGAGCGCGACATCGAAGATCGCGACATCGTCGAGCATGCCGGCATAGGAAGTAGCCGCATCGCCGCCCAAAACGGCCGAATTGAAGGCCTGCAAGGCGAACGAAGTCGGCCCGCTGAGCCACAGCGCGCCGTTCTGGTAGATGCGCGACTCGCCGCCATCTTTAACAAACGTGTAATGATTCCACTCACCCCGATACTTGGAAGGATCCGATTCGGTTTGGAAGATTCGGGTTTCACCAGCGTTGCAGCAGCCGCCCGCGTCGAAGAAGATCTGGCCGCCTCCCCACGGCAAATGCGATTGGAATTGACGCGTGCCGCCGGTGTAGAAGCTGAAGGCCGAGTCGTTGCGCGGTTGCGACGCCGCGCCGTTGACCCACAGGGCGACCGACATTTCGTTGTTGGCAACCACCGATTGATAGGCAGCCGCGTCGAGCACAACACGCGCGTTCGTGCCGTTAAAGTCGAGCGCGCGGTCGCCGGCCGCGCCGCTGGCGCCGGCTCCATCGGCCGTGTAGATCGCGTTTTGGATCGTGCCGATCTGACCATTGTTCGAACTGTCGAGCGCAGTCGACGCATCGGCAAAGTCGTTGAACTGGAAGTAGGCCAGCAGCCCCGGCTCAACCGCCTGCGTCAAAACGCGGAAATTCTCGAAACGCAGATCGACCGTTTCATTCGCTTCGCGTGTCAGGTCGCCGAAGATCGTGAGCGGCACGATCTGCTCGGTTTCACCCGGAGCAAACGTGATCGTAACCGGACCCGACTCGAGATCGACACCCGGCGTGGCCGGATCGACCGCGCCGGCCGCCAGGACGATGTCGACCTGCGACGTAACGTTGGTCTTGCCGCTGCGCGTAACGCGGACCACGTCGACCGTATGCGTGACATCGCCTTCGGTCACTTCGTATTGGTCCGACGTGAAATCGTATTCCAGGGCGTCGTCGTCGAGAATGATCAGGTCGGCCTCGGGTTGTGTCGCGCCCGCCATACCCAGGTCGACAAACGCTTCGTAGTTGGCGGCGATGCCGTACTTCGCAGCCAGGTAGCCGCCAATTTGCGATGTCTCTTCCGGCGTCAAAGCGCGGTCGAAGACAATCATCTCGGCGATGTCGCCGTCCCAGCGGCGTTCGGTCGTGCTTTGGCCGCCCACGCGGAAGAGCGAATTGGCCCCGCGGTCACCGGTGATGTTGAAGCCGGTCAATTGGCTTACGTTCGTTCCGTCGAGTTCGACGTCGACCTGGCCGGCCGTGGCGTCGTGGCGATACAAGCCGATGAACGCTTCGCCTACGTTGAGCGTTTCGCCGGTTTGCGTCACGGCAAAACCGCCGCTGCGGGCCGTGTAGGCCAGTTCATCCAAGTTCTGGCCCATCGCCAGCATCGTGGAGGTGGCAGCCGAGTTAATGTTGATTGTCCACAAGCGGCGCGCCAGCGCGTTGTCGCCGGCATCGGCAATATCGGTGCTCGAGACAGTAAAGACGGTAATCGCGCCATCGGCCGCCATCAGGTTTTGCGAAACGAGCAACGTGTCACCGCCGTCGAAGCGGGCCGTATCCTGGCCGTTCATGCCGCCCGGCACGATCGTCGGCAAACTGCCCGCCGTATTCTGCACCGCGTTGTTGCCCGCGCCCGACTTATCGACCCAGGTCGTGCCGCCGACAAACGCGCCGCCGGCCGAGCCATCGCCATCGGGGTCCGAGGCGTCGAGCCAGAGCACGTTGCCGCCCAGTTGATTCGGCAGCACACTGA
The DNA here is from genome assembly GCA_020427265.1 of Planctomycetales bacterium. Lineage (GTDB taxonomy): Bacteria > Planctomycetota > Planctomycetia > Pirellulales > JAGQOS01 > JAGQOS01. Next base: position 994 of record JAGQOS010000012.1, on the reverse strand, counting down.
CCGGCACGCGGAAGTTGCCGAGCGAGAGCCGAACCGATTCGTCGGCTTCGCGCAGTAACTCGCCAAAGATCGTGAGCGGCACAACCACTTCGGTTTCGCCTGGAGCGAACGTGACAGTCACCGGACCGTTTTCGATGTCGACGCCGAGCGTGGCCGGATCGACCGCGCCTGGGGCGAGGAACACGTCGACCTGCGACGTGATGTCGGTCTTGCCGCTGCGCGTGACGCGGACAACGTCGGTCACGTTCACGTCGTCGCCTTCGAGCGTTTCGAAGCGATCGAGTGCGAAATCATATTCGATCAGGTCGTCGTCGAGAATAGTCAGTTCGGCCGTGGCCTGGGTCGTGCCCGCCTTGCCCAAGTTGGCAAACGGTTCGGCCGCCTCTTGAACGTCGAAGCCGAACGTGAATTCGACATACGAATTGAGATCCATCCGCTCTTGGTCGGTCAGCACGTGGTCGTAGACGAAAACGGCCGCGATGTCGACATTCGAAAATTCGCTGCCGGCCGCACTTTGGCCCCAACCGCCGAATGACAAACCGCCGGGCGCCGAAGTGCCACCGGTTGGAACGATGGCGTTCGTGTATTGGATGCCATCTTTGTAGAGCAGCGTTTGCGCGCCGTCGCCAGTGCCGCCCCAGAGATGTGGCAGCGTGTCGGTCGGTTCGCCGGTTTGCGACGTCCAACCGTTGGCGAACATCCGCGCTTGATTGCCGCCCCAGTGGCCCAGCAGCCAGTTTGTAGTCGAACTGGAAACGGTGCGCAGATTCTGCGTGCCGGCCATCTCCATCACGGCGTACACGCTGTACGGATTCGTGATGAAGCTCGAAGTTTTGAGCAGGTCGTTCGTGACGAACCGCACCGACGGTTGGCCATTCACGCCATCGGTTACGAAGAACGGCTCCTGGGTCACATTGGCGATGGCGTCGTTCGCACCGGCGGCGGGCGCGAGATCGGGCCAGATGTCGACCTGCTCGCCATCGGTCAGGTTGAG
>JAGQOS010000129.1 GCA_020427265.1 Planctomycetales bacterium | reverse complement strand
GGAGCCGGGCCGCGGCAAAGTATTGCGGTGCCTCGACGTCGACGGCGACGGGCAGGCTGATCGCGTGAACGAGTTCGCGCAAATGGATCATCCCCGCGGGCTCGTCTACGACAACGGCTCGCTCTGGGTTTTGCACCCGCCGACATTGAGCGTGTTTCACGACGACGACGGCGATGGCGCGGCCGACCGGCAAGAAACCTTGGTGACCGGAATCAGCACCGATCAAGTGGCCAAGCGCGGCGCCGACCACACGACGAACGGCATTCGGATGGGGATCGACGGCTGGATCTACATCGCCGTGGGCGATTACGGCTGCACCGAAGCGCGCGGGACCGACGGTTCGACAATCAGCCGCCGCGGCGGCGGCATCGTGCGCGTGCGACCCGACGGAACCGATTTGGAAATCTACGCCTGGGGCCTACGCAACATCCTGGATGTGAGCATCGACCCGTTCATGAATATTTTCACGCGCGACAACACAAACGACGGCGGTGGCTGGGACGTGCGCCTGAGCCACATCTTGCAGTCGGGTGAATACGGATATCCGTCGCTCTACAAAAACTTCGCCGCAGAAACGATGCCGCCGCTGGCCGACTACGGCGGCGGATCGGGCTGCGGGTCGATGTACCTGCACGATCGGCGCTGGCCCGCGCCGTTTGCCGATGCCTTGTACACCTGCGACTGGGGCCGCAGCGAAGTTTATGTGCACAACCTGCCGCCGCACGGCGCGACGTTCGATGCGCATCAAGAGACCTTTCTCAAGCTTCCCCGGCCGACGGATATCGACGTCGACGGCAGCGGCCGCATGTACGTGAGCAGTTGGAAGGACGGCCGTTTCGGCTACGACGGCCCCAACATTGGCTTTGTCGCGCAAGTAACGCCGGCCGAGCTCGTGCCGAAGCCGTTTCCCAATCTGGCGGCGGCGAGCGACGAACAACTGATTGATTACCTTGCCCACGCGAGCGCCGTTTATCGACTGCACAGCCAACGCGAACTGCTGCGTCGCGGTCGCAATGCACAGCGATCGCAGGCGCTGGTTGCGCTGGCCAGCCAGGCCGATTCTCCCGATTACGGCCGCGCCGCGGCTATCTTCACGCTCAAGCAACTCGACCACGCCGATGCCCATCCGGCCTTGGTCGCGCTGGCGAAAGATCCCTCGATGCGCGAGATCGCGTTGCGGGCGCTGACCGATCGCACGTCGGAACTCGAAGGCGTGCCGCTGGAGCTTTTCGCCGCGGCCCTGGCCGACGATAACCCGCGGGTGCGTGCGCAGGCGATTATCGGGCTGGGCCGGTTGGGTGATGTGCGGGCGGTCGAGAAACTTTTGCCGCTGGCCGTTCGGCCCGCCGACGCGCCGGCGCCAACCGGCGGAGATTTGCATCGTTTGCCCGATCCGGCGCGAGTGATCGAGCACTTGGCCGTGCGTTCGCTGGTCGCCTTGCATGCCGTCGACGATTGTCTCGCGGCGCTCGAGGGACCCTACGCGGCCGGCGCGCTCGCGGCTCTTCGCTACCTGCACGATGAGAAAGCCGTATCCGACCTGGCGCGGCGTTTGAGCGAAACGACCGACGCCGCCCTGCGACGCGAAATTCTCACAACGCTCGTGCGGTTGTATTATCGCGAAGGTGATTTCAAAAGCGGATGGTGGGGAACGCGGCCCGATAACAGCGGCCCTTATTTCGATCGGCAAACGTGGGAAGCCAGCGAACAGATTGCACGAACTTTGCAGGTGCTAGCGGCCGAGGCCGACGAAGAAACTCTCGCGCACTTGCGCGCTCAACTGGCGCTGCACAAGGTGCAGATCCAGGGGCTCTCCAGCGACGCGTTGGCCGCCGCTGCGGCGGAGCCGCAACAGCCGATCGCCTTGCCGCAGGCCGACCCCAACAACAAAGACCAGATTGCCAACATGAGTTTCGAGGCGGCGCGCACGCGGGCGCTGGCGCACGCCGGCGACGCCGAGTTGGGCAAGGCGCTGTTCGTGAGCCAATCGTGCATTGCTTGCCACACGTATGCCAATGGCCAGTTGCCCAAAGGACCGCACCTGGTCGATATTGGCAAACGCTACAAGCGCGAGGAACTGGTCGAATCGGTGCTGCGGCCGTCGGCCAAGATTGCGCAAGGTTTCGATACCTATGCCTTCGTGACGGCCGATGGCGAAGTGTTGACCGGATTCGTCGCCAGCGAGAGCGCGCACAGTGTGGTCGTGCGCGATCAAACGGGCCTGTCGCGAGAAATCGCCACCGACGAGATCGAAGAGCGGCAAAAGCAGCCGGTTTCCATCATGCCGGAAGGGTTGGTCAACAATCTGACACCGGAACAACTGGCCGATCTGCTGGCGTATTTAGAATCGTTGAAATAGCGGGCTGCGCAGAATTTGTAGCGGAGCGGCGCCAGCCGCCCGGTCGTCCGGCGTACCGGAGGGCTTGCGCCCTGCCGCTACTCGTGTTGTCCCATCGTTGAAAATTCCGCGCGAACCGGTCCCGTATCCTCGCATTTACTTGAATTCGCCCTCCGCCGCGTTACATTCAGGTTGCGACAGGCGCTAACCACGTACATGCAGGCGGAGGGTTTCTCGATGAGCAATTGCAGCGTTCGAATCGCGGCATTCTTGGTTCTCGTTTGTGCAACGCTTCTCGCCAATTCCGCCTGCGCCGAAGGTTGGCGGGCCGGTGCGGCGGCCGCTAAGATCACGCCGCGGAGTCCGATGTGGATGGCCGGCTACGCCGGGCGCGATCATCCGGCCGAAGGAACGCTCGCCGATCTTTGGGCCAAAGCACTCGTGCTCGAAGACGGCAGCGGGCAGCGCGCCGTTCTCATTACGCTCGACCTGATCGGCATCGATCGCGGGCTATCGCAGTCGGTGTGTACGCGCATCCAATCGCGATTCGGCGTCGAACGTCGGCAGATCATTGTTTGCACATCGCACACGCATACCGGTCCGGTGGTCGCGCGCAATTTGCGGCCGATGCACTACGCGCTGCTCAGCAGCGAGCAACAGCAAGCGGTCGATAAATATTCGTGTTGGCTTGAAGATCGTATCGTCGAAACTGTGGCCCGCGCTGAGCGGCGGCTGGCGCCGGCGAACCTTTCCTGGGGCAGCGGCCAGGCGACGTTTGCCGTGAACCGACGCAACAATGTCGAAAAGGAAGTGCCACGTCTGCGCGACGAAGGAAAACTGGCCGGGCCGTTCGACCACGATGTGCCCGTGCTCGCCGTCCGCGATAACGACAACCAATTGCGCGCCGTTGTCTTCGGCTACGCTTGCCATGCAACCGTGCTGAGCTTCTATCAATGGTCGGGCGACTATCCCGGTTTCGCGCAAATGGAATTGGAGCATCGCCACGCCGAGTGTGTGGCGATGTTCTGGGCCGGTTGCGGCGGCGATCAGAACCCGCTGCCGCGACGCACGGTCGAGTTGGCCCAAGAATACGGAACGCGGCTTGCCGACGCGGTCGATAACGTGCTCGACGAGAAGGTGACGCCCATCACGGGCAACCTCGAAGCGAGCTACGCCGAGATCGACCTGCCGCTCGCCGCCCTCCCCTCGCGCGCCGAAATCGAGAAGGATGCGCAGTCAACCAACAAGTACATCGCGGCCCGCGCCAAAGCGCACTTAGCCCAGCTCGACGCGGGGCAGCCGCTCGCCCAGACCTATCCCTACCCGGTTTCGGTTTGGCGGCTCGGTTCCCAGGTGCAATTCGTGGCGCTTGGCGGCGAGGTGGTGGTCGACTACGCGCTGCGCATCAAGGATACGCTCACCGGCAAACGCACCTGGGTGGCGGCTTATGCCAACGACGTGATGGCCTACATCCCGTCGCGACGGGTGCTGCGCGAAGGAGGCTACGAAGGTGGCGGGGCGATGATCTATTACGGTCTGCCAACCGTATGGGACCCGGAAGTGGAAGACATGATCGTCGACAAGGTGCATCGGCTGGCGATTCCGGCGACGACGACTACGCCGTAATTCGGAGTTTGAACCGCACGCTACGCGGCGGCGCGAGCAAGGTTACCGTACGGCCCGCAGCTCTTTCGGTTGGGCGTACATCGCTTCGATCTGTTTGGCGAATGTTTGCTTGATCAGATCGCGTTTGAGCTTAAGCGTCGCGGTCATCAAGCCGTTGTCCGGCGTAAAGCCTTGGTCAAGAATGCGGAACTTGCGCACCTGTTCGTAGTACGAAACCTTGCGCAGGCGTTGCTCGATGCGCTGCCGGTAGAGTTCCACGACCTTGGGATGCGAGACAGCGCCCGCTTTGGAAAACACCCACAGGCCCATGCGTTTGATTTCGGCCTTGAGCCCGTCGGGATCGGGCACGATCAGCGCGGTCAGGTAGTCGCGGCCTTCGCCAATGACCATGGCTTGCACGATGAGCGGGTCTTCGGTCAGCAGCACTTCGATCTTCGAAGGGGCGATTTTCTTACCGCCGCTCGTAGCGATCATTTCCTTGCGCCGCCCGGTAATGCGCAGAAAACCTTCGTCGTCGATCTCGCCCAAGTCGCCGGTATGCAGCCAGCCGTTGCGAATGATTTCGGCTGTGGCGTCGTCGTTCTTCCAGTAGCCGACCATCACATGCGGCCCGCGCGTGAGCACTTCGCCGTCGTCGGCGATCTTCACATCGATACCGGGAATCGGCTTGCCGACCGTGCCGAGCTTGTTGGCTTTGTCCGTGCAAACGCTGATGACCGGCGAGGTTTCGGTCATGCCGTAGCCTTGCAGCAGCGGAATCTCCTGCATTTCGAAGTACTTGATCACTTGCGAGCCCAACGGCGCGCCGCCGCTGATGCAACCGCGCACGCGGCCACCGAGCAATCGCTGCAGGCTGCCGGGTTGCACGGCCGTGCCTTTTTCGAGCAAACGCTGGTAGAGTCGATCGTAGAAGAACGGCACACCGATCAGCGCCGTGGGGCGAATCTCGGCGCAGTTACGCACGATTTTTTCGCGGCTCTCGGCCAGGGCCAATTCCGATCCGAGCGCGATCCACGAATAGAGTTCCGACGTGCGGGCGAAGACATGGCTGAAGGGCAGGAAGCACAGTCGCGAGTCGTCGGGCTTCATTTCGAAGGCGGCGATCGTGGCCAGCGTGTTGAACACAAAGTTGGTTTGACTGAGCATCACACCCTTCGACTTGCCGGTTGTGCCCGACGTGTAAAGGATCGTGGCGATTTCGTCGGGCCAGGCTTCTTCGAGCCCCACGGCCTGCGCCGCTTCGGCATCGCTCTCGGAAATTTCGGCTTCGAGTCCTTCGAGCGAGAGGATTTCGCGACGACCGATCCGCGCCCAGCTCTTCTGGCATTGCACAAAACGCACGTCGCGCGGCAGATGGTGTTCGACCGGGGCGAGTTTCTTCGCCTGGACTTTGTCGGAAAACATCACGACCTTGGGATCGCAGTCGGCAATCTGCTCGGCGAATTGATCGCCGGCCAACGACGCGTGGAGCGGCACATGCACGCCGCGCGTCATCTGAATTGCCAGATCGCAAATGATCCACTCGGGGCAGTTCTCGGAAATTTGCACTACGCGATCGCCAGGTTGCACGCCGAGCCGCAACAGGGCCGCCGCCACGCGCCGCACGCGCACGGCAAGATCGTTCCAGGTGAGCGCGCGGAACTCGTCGGCGCGCGTGTCTTTAATGAACAGCGCGGGGTTCGGGCCGTCCATGCGAACGCGCTCGATGAACATCTCAACGATCGTGCCAGGAAAACCGGACTTCGGCATGCTTGGAACCTCGCGCGGAGCAATGTTTCGTGCAGTCAACTTATCCGACGATCGCCGTCTTCCCCACCGCGCATGCCAAGCAGCGGAAGGGAAACGCCCCGTGGTTTCCTCCGCAGATTCGCAGCGCTGTGGGAATTCGGCGATTTCGCCAAACCAGGGGCTTATCCATGCCGCCAGGGCCGCCCAACAAAAAAGAAAGATCGAGATAAAAAGATAAGTGCCGCGGCCGCCTACGCTCCATCGTGGCGACCCATGGTAATTCTAGGCCGCAAATGGGGGCCGAGCAACATCGATCGCGCGGCGCTGGGGCCAAAATGCCCGGTTTTCAGGGGCTATCGATGCTTTTGTTGATAGCGGCGGCTGGCCCGCTCCAGGGTCTTTTGCTCTTTCGACGTGAGACTTCCCTGGCCGTGTTGTTGGATCTTTTCCAGGATCCGATCGACCTCGAGCGAGATCTCTTCTTCGTATTTGTCGGGGTCGGGATCGTGCACGCGCAGCTTCGGTTTCGGACGCAACTTCTTTAGCGAGAACCCGCCCGGCAGCAGCGCCCCTAGGCTGAAGTGCGTTTTGAAATAGATCGCGGCAAAGAGCGCGCCGCCCAGATGCGCCGTAAAAGCGACCTTGGAATCGTCGCCGGTCTGAGGATTGATCGCGCCCAGCAGGTCTTGCACTACATAGAGCATGCCCAGCACCCAGGCCGGCACCGGCAACACGCCGAAAAGCAGCACGGTTTGCTTGGGAAAGTGGAGCGCGAAGAGAATCACCACGGCGACCACACCGCCCGACGCGCCGATTACGCGCTCGAACCCGGTATGCGGGGCCGCCAGCGTGGCCAGCAGCCAGAACAAGCCGGAAAAGATGATCGCCGTGAGATAAAACCACAGGAACTCGCGGCGGCCATACGTCTCTTCCAACGCCCGGCCGAAGAACCACAGGCCGATCATGTTGAACAGCACGTGGGTGATCGAATCGGGATTGTGGGCAAACCCGTAGGTGAGCAACCCGTAGAGGCGCCACGGTTGCTCGACGAGCGACACGCGCAACTGCATCCAGTTGCGCTGCAAGGCCCCGTGGAAGAACAGCAAATCGACCAGGTAAATGCCAACCGTGATCAGCACCAGGTTCGTAACGAGCATGCGCTGGCCACCGAAGCGGAAGCCCGGTTCGTCGTCGCGCGCGTATTCGCGGTCGTAAATGCCCATAGAAAACGTCGCTTTACTCGGAATTCCCCGTCGGAAACGCCTTGGCTCCGGGGTGAATCGTGACTCGTGGTTGGCGCCGAACTCCCTAGACTATCCTAGGTCGTCGCGGGGGAAAAGTGGAGTGTTGGGGCGATTCGGTTAGCGTCGCCAGCGCCGCCGGATTTCGATCCACAGGCTCAGGGCGATCATGATCCCCACCGGCGCGACCAGGCCCATAATCATGAGGGTTTGCCGCCGAAACCCGCCTTGCGCCAAACCGCCTACCGTGGCTGCCGCCACTGATAGCAGCGTCATGATCAGCAACATGCGGCCGAGCGTAAGTTGGCCGCGTCGCGGGCCGAGTGGCGTGGGTGTTTGGTCGTCGGGCATCGCTGGGCCTCGATCCGATTGCAGCGGACGTAACGATTTGCTCAATCATGCCGATTGTAATGCCGATGAAGGAAGATGTCTTCCCATCGAGATCGCCCCCGTGCCGCCCCGCGCACTGGAATGCCGGTATCGCGACCCCCATATAAACAAAGGAAACGGCCATGAAATCTTCCCTCTTTGTCTTGCTGCTGGCGGCCGTCATGTCGGTTGGCTGCGCCGGAAACCGCCACGCATGCACAAGTTGCGGCCAAGTTGGCGGCTGCGATGCCGGCTGCGACGGCGGCGGTTGTGCCGATGGCAGTTGCTCGCTGGGCGGCTGCGCCGATGGAAGCTGCAATGTGGGCCACGGCGGCCTGCGCGACGCGGCGATGGCCCGCCGGCAAAAGCTCGCCGCCCAACGCGGCCCGGCCATGGAACCCGGCCCAGCGGCCGCCACGGTGGCGTATCCGTATTACACCACGCGCGCCCCGCGCGACTTTCTGATGGACAACCCGCCAAGCATCGGCCGCTAATGCAAGTCGTTGCGCAAACGACTCGCAGTAGAAACCATCGCGAACGGACTCGCGAATTAGCAAGCCGCCCGTCAGCAGGACACGGATGTCCCGGGGCGGCTTCTTTATGCGCTGTTGTGCGAGACGGGCGATCTGGCGCCGAACCGCCATCGAAGATCAGCCGTTAAACTGGCCGACGATGAGCGAGATATTCTGACCGCCGAAGCCGAAGCTGTTCGAAAGCACGATGTTGCATTGCGCCTCGCGCGCTTCGTTGGGAATGTAGTCGAGGTCGCAATCGGGGTCGGGCGTTTCGTAGTTGATTGTGGGCGGCAACACATTGTCGCGAATCGCCATCAGCGAAACAACCAACTCCGTGGCGCCGGCCGCCGCGATCAAGTGCCCCATCATGCTCTTGGTGCTCGAGACCGGAGTTTTGTAAGCCTCGTCGCCCAACGCCTTCTTGATAGCCAGCGTCTCGACCTTGTCGTTCACATTCGTGCTCGTGCCATGGGCATTGATGTAGTCGATTTGCTCCGGTGAAACGCCCGCATCCTTCATCGCCAGTTGAATGCACGTGGTTGCGCCGCGGCCTTCGGGGTGCGTGTCGGTAATGCGAAACGCGTCTGCCGTGGATCCGTAGCCGAGCACCTCGCCGTAAATCTTCGCGCCGCGTTTCTTGGCGTGTTCGAGCTCTTCGAGGATCATCATTGTTGCACCTTCGCCCAGCACGAACCCGTCGCGATGGCGATCGAACGGACGCGACGCCTTTTCCGGATGTTCGTTATTTGTGCTCAACGCCGTGAGCAGATTGAACCCGGTAACGCCGAACTGGTGAATCATGCTGTGCGTGCCGCCTGAGAGCATGGCGTCGGCATCGCCGCGGCGGATGAGTTCCAGGGCTTCACCCACGGCCTGGCTGCTGGCGGCGCAGGCGGTCAGGCAATTCACGTTCGGCCCTTGGGCATTGAGCATGGCGGCCAGATGGCCGGCCGGCATGTTCGGTTCCTGTTCCAGTTCGTCGGTCGGATGCAGCGTTTCGAGGCCCACGCGCGTGAACTCGGCGATGTCGAGATCACCATTCTTCAGCGAGGCCGTCATCATTTTGGTAAAGGCGTCGAAGTCTTGTTGGCCTTCGCCGCTACCCAGGTACACGCCGAAGCGAACCGGGTCGATTTGTCCGAGAATGCCGGAATCCTCGGCCGCCTGGCTCGCCGCGCCGGCGGCAAACCGAGTGTGCCGGCCGCGATGTTTCCAAACTTCGGGATCGCCGCCAAAGTCGGTTACATCCCAATCGCGCACTTCGGCCGCAATGTTGGTCGGGTAGCGGCTGGCGTCGAACAGTGTGGTCCGCCCCACGCCCGAAGCGCCCTGCTTGAGGTTTTCCCACAGCTGCTCCACCCGCGTGCCGAGCGGAGTTACGCAACCGATGCCCGTGATCACGACACGACGCTTGCTCATCAGAAAACCTCTCTGGGAAACGGGTCCCGGCCCGGGGGGAACAACTCAGGATTAGTGCAACTGATCGGTCTTCAGGTCGGCCGCCAGCAAATGGTCGGGCGGCACGACCGGCGTGCCGTCGGGATTCCGGCCCACTTCGAACACCCGCAGAATGCGCAGCCACGTGAGCAGGTCGAGCGGCTCGAACAGCTCTTTGCCTTCGCTGCGTTCGTCGAGGTGGGCGAAAACGATGTCGACCTCGGCCTGCAACTCGTCGTTGCAGTGGCTTGTGGCCGTAATCATCGCCCCTTCCTTGTTGATCTGCTCGATCACCGTGTTGTAGATCAGCGTGTCGCCCGGGGCGGCCTTGCGATGAAAAATGGCCTTGGTCACCTTGGCCAGGATCACGCGTTCGAGGAATTTGCCGTGCTCTTTGACAAGCAAGCCACCGGTTTGCGCGATCCCTTCGAGGATCAGCGAGTTGGGCATGATCGGCTCGCCGGGGAAATGATCGTGGATCTGTTCCTCGGCCAGGCTCACGTTTTTCACAGCGGTCGCGCGCTCGCCGCTAATGAATTCGGTGTAACGATCAATCCAGAACCAACGCATTGCCGCTCAATCCTCGCCGCGCCGGCCTTAGACCTTGCTCGCCACGTAGTTGCACATGTCTTTCACGGTTAGCAGTTGACCGAAATCTTGCACGGCCCGGCTCTCTTCGAAGCCGCTCAGGTCGGCGAACGGCATGCGCTCTTTGAGCTTGGCCAGGCCTTCGTCGGTCACCTTGCCATCTTGCACGTATTCGGCGCTCGTGAGAATGTCTTCGGGGAAGAGCTCGTCGCGGGGGATTTTAATGTCGAACGCCTTCTCAAGGCGAAAGACGATGTCGAGGAAGTCGATCGATTCGGCGCCCAGATCGCCCACGAGTGTGGCCTCGGGCGTGACTTCGTCGTCATCCACACCGAGTGCATCGACGAGGGCTTCCTGTACTTTTTCGAAAATCTCTTCAGACGTGGGCATGAATCAAAAACCTCCGCTCAGCACATGTACATTAAGTTCGGTTTAACAGCGCGAACATTTTCCGCTGCTCGCATTTCACATAGTTGTCCGAACCCTCTTGATTCGGCTTCGAATCGCTTAGGTTGTATCGCTCCACGACCAGGCGGCCACTCACATAGAGTTTTCCGTCGACCGTTCCTTCGACTTTAAGCTTGGTCTGCTGGTCGTCTTGTTTTTGAATCTCGGCCTCGATCCGCAGGGTTTGTCCCGGCGAGAGGAAGTTGGCGTATTTCACATTCCGCGCTTCTTTCAGCGTGACCACGCTGTGAGCAAAATCTTCGCTGGCGCGAATCAACCAGGCGCTGGCCTGGGTCATCGCCTCGAGCATGAAGACTCCCGGCAGCACCGGGAACAGCGGAAAGTGATCCTGCAAATATTCCTCGGAAAGCGACACGGTCTTCAAGGCCACAATCCGTTCGCCCGGATGAAGTTCTACAATTCGATCGACTAGCGAAAAACGCATGCTAACGATTCCAACGAGAACTTTCCGCGAACCAATTCCATTCCCTGCACCGGGTGAAAACGAACTCTTGATTGTATATGCGCCGATGGGGGGTGACAACTACAAATAACCGGCAAAAACCTCCGATTTCGCCCCGCTCCCGCCTTGTGGCAACCCGTCCGGCCGCGATTGAACGCAGGAGATCTGCAAAGTCGCTCTTCTGGTCCATTTTTCGTCGAGCAACGGTCGCGATTCGCCAACAAGCTTCGGCCGAAAACATGGACCTGACCCCTTCGTCTTTGACTTTGCAGGTCTCCTGCAA
>JAGQOS010000128.1 GCA_020427265.1 Planctomycetales bacterium | reverse complement strand
GCCCAGGCCCATACGGTGTGCCTTTCCGGTTCGGTCGAAGTAATGATCGCCTTGGGCGTGGCCGACGCGATTGTCGACCTGGTCGAGACGGGCAGCACGCTGGCCGCAAACAGGCTGCGTATTCTGGAAGAGATCGGCCGTTACGAAACCGTTTTGATCCAGAACCCGCAGGCCGAGCAAACCGAACTGGCCGACCGCATCGTGCGTCGGCTCGAAGGCGTGGTGATCGCCCGGGGCTATTCGCTGCTCGAATACAACGTGCCGCGCGGCAAGTTGCCCGAAGCCGAAGCCGTTACGCCCGGCTTCAACTCGCCCACAATCAGCGCCCTGGAAGACGCCGACTGGTGCAGCGTACGGGCGATGGTTCGTCGCAGCGAAGTGATTGGCATCATGGAACAACTCGAGACGCTCGGGGCGACGGCCATTCTCGAAACGGAGATCACAAACTGTCGGCTGTAGTGGTTTAATTCGAGGACCGGCATGACGATTTCGCTCAAATGTTCCTGTGGCAATTCACTGCAAGTGGATGACAACCTGGCAGGCAGTCAAGCGACTTGCCCGAACTGCAACGCCACGATCTCGGTACCGGCCGACGATTTGTCGCTCGACTCGCTCGACCTCGACGACCTATCGCTCGACGATCTCGATAACCTGGGTGGCGATTCGCTCTCGGCGGGCAGCCTCGATGATCTCGACGACATGGAACTCGACGTCGCCGCGCCGCCCGCCAAACAATCACCGGCGCTACAGCCGCAAACCGTCGCCCCCTCGCTCGATGACGACGACGACTACGAGTTGGAACTCGAAGCCCCGGAAGTCGACGAGCCGCTCGACATGGGGCTTGAAGCACTGACAGGCCTGGAAGACGATCTCGGCGGTTCGCTCGATTCGCCCGCCAGCGCGACCGATTCGGCGCCACTGGCGGCGCCGGCGGCTTCCGACAAGTGCCCTGGCTGCGGCGCCGAATGCGCGCCCGGCGCGGCGATCTGCGTGGCTTGCGGGCTCGATCTGCGTACGGGTGAAAAGCATTCGGGGCTGCCGGGCGGCGCTGCCGGCGCGGCGGCTGCGAGCACGAAAGGGGAGGGCGGCGGCTTTTTCCAGCAGTACAAAATTGCGATCCTCGCTTCGGCCGGTGGCCTGGTCGTCGTTCTCGCTGTGGTGGCCGCATTGATGTTCTCCGGCGGCGACGAGCCTGCGACCAGCGTGGCAAGCAACTCGACATCCGGTACGACAAGCGACGACGCCAGCGATTATTCGAGCGACGAGCCAGCACAGCCCCCTACGATCGATGATTCGGTGAGTAAACCGTCGGAAGATGAAGGATCATTGGACGGAGAAGACTCCGCTCCAAGTAACGCCGGCGATAGCCCGGCGGCCGGCGAAGATCCGTCGGCGGCGGAGCTTGTGGCTAGCCTCGAAGGGCATACGGCCGAGGTCATCCACGTTGCGTTCTCCGACGATGCGGCGCGAGCAGTTTCCATCGACAGTCGCGGCACGGCCATCGTGTGGAGCCTGGCCGACGCCGCGGAGCTTCAAAAGCTTACGATCGGACCGCGCGGCAAGGCGGCCTTTCTGCCTGGCGGCGAAAAGCTTCTGGTTCACGAAGGTCGCAATCAGCTCAAAGTGATTGACCTGGCGACCGGACAACCCGAGCAAACCATCGAAGGCGCTGTCGGCGGTGAGTTGGCAATGGCCGTCGATTCGGATGGCAAGAAGGCCTTGCTTAGCGGCGCGCGCGATGCGCTGGTTTCGGTCGACCTGGCCTCAGGCCGCGCAAGCGTGGCGGCCGTGGAATTTCCTCGCGAAACGAAATTCGTGCGATTCTCGCCTGATGGGCGCACGGCCGTGGTTGCCGACGGCACGCCCACGCCGGCGGTCTGGGATGTGCCGCTGCAGCAGCAACTACGCGTTCTCGACGGCCATGTGACGGAACTGCGCGCGTTGGTCATCTCGCCCGACAGCAAGCAGGCGCTCTCCGCCGCCGGCGGTCACGAAATGACCGGCGACCCAAGAGCGCCAAAGGTGGCGAACGACAAGATAACCGATCTCGCGGTGCGACTGTGGGATCTTGCTTCGGGCGACGAATTACGTCGCTTTCGCATCGATTCGCCTACTCCGGCGCGAGCAGTCGCTTTCGTGGGAGGCGAATACGGCGTGTGGTTGGGTGAGGAGTTGTACGTGTTCGATCTGCAATCGGGTCGCGTGCTGTGTTCGATCGCCGTTGGCGCCGGTTCGGAGCCAGTACCGGCTGCGGGAGGCCGGCCGCTCGCGAGGCCAGGGGTTGAACCGAAAGTTGCGATTTCTGCATCGGCCGACGGCAAACGCTTGCTGTTCGCCGCGGGAAATGCCGTTCAAGTTTGGCGACTTCCCGATTTAGCTGCGATCCGGCGCGATTTGCCCACGCTGCCAACCCGCGCGCCTTTGCCACAACTGGCGTCCGCGACGACCGACACTGGTTCGGAGACGTTGGCCATGGATGCGAATACCAAAGTCGTCTGGCGCGTCGTGGCGAAGCACCATGGGGCGCTCAAGGAGCTCTGGCAGCATCTCAATGCGCGACCGCGCACGCCCGACAATCTAATGAAGATCGCCCAATGGTGTGTGAAGGAGCGGCTGTATCTCGAAGGAGAAGAGTGCCTGCGCGCCGTATTGGCCGTGGCACCCGAAACGCCGAAAGCAGCGGCCGCCTACGAAAAACTCGCCTCGTTTTCTAACCTGCCGCCGCGCGCGGTCGCGCCGGCAGACCCCATCGCGCGGCTACCGGAGGGAAAACTGACCGACGACATCCAGGAGGTTGTTCCACCCGAGGGTAAATCGCTGGTTGTGATTCCGTTGGATTTTGACGCCCAGGACGACGCCGTGCGGATCGACGACAAATCGCTGTTGGCCAACACCGCCGAGGGACCGGCCCAATTCCTGGGAATTCTGCGGGAGCCATCGGCCGAGGTTAAGGGGTTGGCGCGCAACGAACCGCAGCCCGCCAAGAAGACTCAACTTTGGGAAATGGCGATCGTCAACACGCGTGGCGATGAAGTCACGATGCGTCTGCAGAATCGCGAACGACCGGTCCGAGAATCGAAACAGCGGGGTCGTCCGCCGAACAATAGCGACCCGATCGCCATGCGCACGGATCGATCATATTTCGAAGAACCGTACGCGGGTCCGTACGAAGCCGTGTTCGCTGTGCCTGCCGGCGCAGCGCTGACCGGATTGAAATATGGCGAGGAGCCGGTGATCGGCCTATTGGCGGCCGAACCCGAATCGATTTCCGCGGCCTTGGCCAACTCGTCGTTGCCGCCCGAACGCCTAGCCACGCTGTTGCAAGTGGCCGCGTCGAACCCAGGGCCAAGTACTTCGCAACAGCTCGACACGATCATCGCCAGCGGCGCCGATTCGGTATTTTTCGCCGCGCGAAGCGCACAGCGCAAGGTCCGGCGGCAGCGCAATCTGCTGGCCCCGGTATTTCATCCAGAGCCGCTCGCGGGCCAGAGCTATCTCGAATCGCTCGTGATCGACGCCGAACCCGCAGCGGCCGATCCACGACGACCGGTCGCGCCGCCCACCGGACCGCGCCCCACGAGAATCGCCGCCACTTGGAATCTGCCCCAGGCGGGCCGTTATCTCGCTCGGGTGTTCGCGTTTGGAGTGGCGGCCAAATACGAGTTGAAAGCAACCGTTTTCGTCGACTTCGAATCCAAGGAACCCGGGCTGTTTTATTGGTCGCACGTGGTCCCGGGCGACGCCGCTGCGCCAAACCGGGTGGTCGAGCTGTGGCAGAACGGGCTGCTGCTCGAGCGGTCGCTCATCGCGCTCGACGAAGCGGCCGCGGCTGAAATCGCTGGCCGCGTTCCGCTTTTGAAGCCCGAAGTTCCTGCTGCTTCCGCTCCCGTTCGGCAGCCTCCGATTCGACGCCCGCCACCGCCGCGCCGGCCGCCTGGAACGGCGTCCGAAGAAGAACCCGAGGTGGACGTGGCCGAGCTAATCGCCGAGCAACCGGTTGTGCCTGTACCGGCGGTTGCCCTGATGTCAGCCACCGAGCGAGACTTGCCGTTGGTTTATCGCGTGGCTCGTTACTACTTCCAAGCCGAAGTCGATGCAGCCGAGTCGGAACGTCAAAAGCGCGCGCTGGCCGAAGTGGGACGCCTGGAGGCCGCTAATCCGGCGGCTCGCGCCAAGGCGGCAACGGAACTTTCGGCCCTGCTTGGCGACTGGACCGCCGGCCTGTTCGTCCGTCTGTTGTCCGACGGGCCCGACAGCGTCCGGCGCGGCGCGATCGAAGGGCTGACGCAACTCGCCCCGCATTCGACCGAGGCATGCCGAGCATTGCTCGCCCAGCGCGAAGTCGATACAGCACCCGTGATTGAAAAGCTCGTGGCCGACGGCATACTTGAAACGCGTAACGGCGATTGGTTGCTCAACGGCGAAGTCATTCATACCGACCCGGCGTCTCAGGAGCCGGCGGACGACGCGGCAGGGGAAGACTCAACCAACGCGGCCAACGGAGACGACGAAGCGCCGGCCGCACCATAGCGTACGAAGCTACGTAGATTCCTTGCATTGCATCGGGATTGCGCCAATAATGCCCGGCAGTGGCAGATAGCGATCGGATTCCGTCCAGCCGCTGCTTGTCTCGACATTCACTCGTCTTAGCATTCAGGAGGTTTCTCGATGCGCACCACTCGAATCTTCGCCCTGCTGGCCTTATTCACGGTTGTCCTGGCTATTGCTCTTCCTCGGCCCGCGCAAGCCGATACCGACAACGTCGAAATCCTATCCGGCGTCGTGGTCGTCGACCGTGACGGTGTCGTTCTCGTACTTCTAGATCAAGACGCCGGCGAAGTCGAACCGGTCAACGGCGCGGGGCTTTTGAATGCAGGCCAGATCGCGCCGGGCGATGTGGTCGACGTGAAAATCACGCACGACAACGGCAAAAAGCATAAACACCGCGGCCACGTGACGATCTTGAAATAGCGTCTGCGGCCGTTCAATAAACCATGAGCCGTCCGATGCGCACGCCGCGTCGGGCGGCTTTATTTGGTTACTTCCCAACCCACCGGCTGCGTCCAGGCTTGCTGCGGCTGATCGGCGAACGACGGATTTGAGTGCGGCAGGCTCGAAGTAACGACGGCGCGCACATAGAGTTCATCGCCAGCGAGGCGATATTCGGCCCGCGTCCCTCCCGCTTTTGCCAAGACCTGGCCGACTTCGTCGGAGTACTTGTGCGACGCGCCATCGCGCGGCTCGGCCGTGCGATCGTGCTCTCGCTTCGTGCCGATGAATTCGATCGTGTACTGGGCGTCCGCCTCGGGCTCAATCTCCAGCCGAAGCGTTTTGGACTCCGTGTCGAACGCCACCGTCGCGAGCGTGACCCCGCTCGAAGCGTAAAAGTCGCCCGCCTTGATCGCCCGGATCAGGTGTTCCGGTGTCAGATACCGAGAGCGCACCATGATCCAGCCCCGCCCGGTCGTGGCGCCGCTCGTGCGATGGTAGTTGTGGCTGTCGTCGGTCGCCACGCCGAACAGCGGCGCCGCGTCGAGTTGGTCCAGGCGCAGCGTGTTGGCGATGTCCCACAGCCGCTCCACGCCAGGGTGATGGTCGTCGCCCAAATGTTTGACGCCCGGATGGCCGTTGTAGACTTCGAAGAACCGCTCAGAAACGACCGCGGCCAGGTCCTCGGCCGTAATCGCCAGGCCGAAGTTAGGATGATTCAGATGCAGCAGGATCGGCCGCCCGGTGCGCTGGGCCTGATCTTCGACCGCGCGGAAATTGTTCTCGATCGCCTGACGCACCGTTTCGCCGCTGAGCGGTTGAATCGCTTCCTTGATGTTCGTGGCGTTCATGTGCACCGGCTTGCCGGCGGCACGATCGCTGATCTCCTCGCCCTGGATCATCAGGAACTGGCCGCGTGCTTCGACCAGGGCGCGGAATTCGTTCAAGGGCTTGAGACGCACTTCGTGGTCCTTCGAGCCGGGTTCGCCGCGCGTTTCCACCCAGCCGCCGCCGAAACGGGCGCGATATTTGTCCACCACGTCGGCCCCGCCGCGTCGTACGATCGAATCGTGCTTCATCCAACGCTGGCCTTCGCTCAGCACGTTATGGTCCGAGAGCGCCAGGAAATTGTAGCCATGCGTGCGATACCACTCGGCGATCATCTCAGGGAAATCGTCGCCGTCGCTCCAGAGCGAGTGCGTATGGATGTTTCCCTTCCAGTACCGCAAAGGCGGATCGGCCGGCACAGCCTCTTCGGCCAGCAGCAACGCGGGGAAAGCGATCAACAATGTCAGCAAAAGCGAAATACAGCGAATCCATCGAGACATCAAGAATCCATCTCCAGAAGAGCAGGGGGAAAGGAGGCAAAAACTGTTACATGAAGCCTGTCGCTCACAGGTGGAGCAGGGCGGCAAGCGTGAGCCCAATATACCCGCTCCGCGCCGCCAATGCTCCCGCACGCCAAAGAAGCTCCACGCGTCGACACACCCCCTCATTCGCCGGGGATCTGTCCGGCACTCTAAAGCTTCCGATTCGGCACAAACGGCCCCTCAAGCCCTGTCGCACGCGCAACGCGCGAGAAATGCGTTTTTCCCGTATATCGGCGACCAATGCTGTGCAAAACGGTGCACGATGGTGCACTTTCAACGTAGTGCAACAAGCCCCATTGCCTGTCGCCGGAATGACCCCAGTGAGCTATTCAATGCCCACTCACATTTACCTACCTGGAATTTGACACGTCGCCACGAGAGAATTCCATTTCGCGACCATTGGCAGTGAACTACTCGGTGGGATTTTAGCAATCTGCTTAACTGCGGTGGTATGCCAAACCCAAGGGCATCATCAAGCGAGTTGGCGAGGACACGAACACACAGGTGCTCGACAACGCGGCGATCCTGCCAAGAGACGATGAATCTCTATTCTTCGACAACGTACATTACACGAGAAAGGGCATGCAGATGTTAGCGGAGAACTATGCCGATTACATCATCCAGCAAGGGTTCTTCGCCGACACGATGCGGACGCAAAAATGGTCGAAAATTGGGGTCGGCAGTGGAGTTGGGACACGTCGACAGGACTCAACTGCGGGTGGGCCCCTAAAGACGCGTATGCTTTGGCACTCGGTGCAACCGGTAGAAGGGTCGACGAAACGGTCGCTGCGCCAAGCTGACACTGTCGCAGCCGATCATCATCCTCGACGATATCCGTTGCTATGCGCTCGGCGGATCTTTTCACCTCGAAACACGACGCGGCAGCGCCGTTCCCGATCCGTTGCCTCCCAGCGCGTAAAAAAACCCAGCTTAGGAGTTCCCAAGGGGCCTTCCTAAACTGGGTTTCAAGGTGGAGGATAGGGGACTCGAACCCCTGACCTTCTGGCTGCCAGCCAGACGCTCTCCCAACTGAGCTAATCCCCCCGGAAAATTCGCGTCGATTTATCCACTCATCGCCAAAAATCGGCGAGAAATTGAGTCTTTCCCGACCCGAAACCATGAAAATTATCACCGGTGACGTAGACTGTCAACTGGAGAATCCCTATCCTGCGGCCACGTTTTTCGCGTCCCGGTCAGTAACTCATGTCGCGCAGCCATCTTCTCAAGACATTTACGACGATCGCGAAGTTCGGCGTTTCGATCGGGATCATCGCCTTTCTGGTCCATAGCGCGAACCGCGACAACGTGCTCGACGAACTGCGTACCCGGCCGAAGGATTGGTTCCAGTTGGCCTTGGCCGCGGTTTTCACGCTCCTGGCCGTGCTCATGTCATTCGTGCGCTGGCATTCGCTGATCCGCGCGATCGATGTGCCGATTCGCCTGCCGCAAACGCTACGACTCGGCTTTCTCGGCTTCTTCTGCAACTACATCTCGCTCGGCAGCGTGGGGGGCGACCTGTTCAAGGCCGTATTCCTGGCGCGCCAATACCAGGGACAGCGCACCAAGGCGGTGGCCTCGGTCGTGGTCGATCGGCTGATCGGACTCTACGGCCTGTTTCTCGTGGCGGCCATCGCCGTGCTGGCCATGGGCACGTGGCAGTCGGAAGTCCGCGAAGTGAAGATCGTGAGCACAGCCGCGCTGGTTTGCGCGCTCACGGCCAGCGCCGGCATGACCGTGCTGTTCTTTACCGGCTTCACGGTGGGGAAGGGGGCCGAAGCGGTCGAGCATCTGCCGCTAGTCGGACCGATCCTCGGGCAGATCGATCACGCCGTGCGGCGTTACCGCGAACAGCGGCGAGTGATCGTTTTGGCGACCGTCATGAGCATGGCCACGCACACGCTAATGACGTGCGGGTTCTATTTCGCCAGCGGCGGATTCAAGCTGGCCCGACCATCGTTTGCCGAACATTTTGTCGTGGTCCCGCTCACCAGCCTGGCCGGCGCCATTCCGCTGCCGATGGCGGGTTTAGGCGCCATGGAATACGCGTTCGACCGGCTCAGCCACTACGTGAGCGCCTCGGTCGATGTGCCGCTCAATACCGGAATCGTGGCAGCGTTGGCCATCCGCGCGATCATGATCGGCATCGCCATGATCGGTGTCTTTTACTACTTCGCCAGCCGGCGCGAAGTGCAGGCCGCCATGCACGAAGCGGAACTCGAAGCCGACGCGACATCGACCGAGCCGCAGGAACCGTGCGAGGCCAATTAGAAATGGCTACTCGTCCGCCGGCGGGTTGGCCGATTCTGGATACAGCCGATCGTCGGCTTGAATGCGTTGGCCGTCGAAGTAGAGTTCGCCGCCCTCCACACGATGCGACGGCGCGGTGTTGTCGACCACGATCGTATCGCTAAGCAGGGCGATCGAATGGCCCTCGGTGCGAAGCTGCACCTGGCCGTTATCGCCAATTGTGCATTGCGCCAGCGCCAGGCGCGAGGAACCTCCCACACTCACACCGCTGCGGCCATTGCCGCGCGAGGTCACGTTTTCTAACCGGCAGAATGCGGCGCCGTCGTGCGCGTTCACACCGTCGAGTGCGAATCCCTGCACGATCAAGTCGGTGATTTTCACATGGCGCACATGGTGAAGCGTAATCCCCGTTTGCCGGGCGGCGTAGCGCAATGCATAGTCTTCGGGAATCTTGGTCGGCTCGACACGAAAATAAACTCGTCCATCGCGCAGCAGCCACTCGAGCGGGTCGATCTGTGGCCATGCGCCGTCGGCTAACCGCTGCCGCCGCTGGGCCGGTTTGCCGTCGAGATAAAGCATCTGCGAACTGAGCCAGCCGGGTTGAAAACGGAAGACGTCGTTGCCGCGAAAATTCCAGGCGCTGGGTTCGACCGGCAGTGTGCCATCGAGAATGGCGCCGTTGCCAACGATTTCAAACGGACGCGTATCGCGGCCGCAATGTTTGCCTTCGCACAAGCTGATCGCTTCGTAATACGGCTGCCCGGTGTTCGCGATAATCAACCGATCCGCTTTGCGGACCCGCTCGAGCGCGCGGCCGATTGAACGAGTAGGACCGGTTGTTTTGCCTTCCGGCGTCGCGCTGCGACCGTCGGCGCGGTCACTGCCAATCAGGTTGTTGACGTAGACTTCGCCGGCCGCAGCCGGAATGGCAAAGGTCAGCAAGAGCGAGCAGGCGACGAACGTACGAGGCATGGCGGCGGCGAAGAGACAAGGTTCGATTGATTCGGCGGCAAACTCCATGATACCATGCCGAAACGAGCTGTGCGGCAGTGAAAATCACGCCGGGGAGGGCGAAATGAGAGCTGATTTTGGCCAGCAAATGATCGAATTGGTCGAAGGCGACATCACGGCCCAGCGGGTCGACGCGATTGTCAATGCGGCCAACAGCCGGCTTGCCGGTGGCGGCGGGGTCGACGGCGCCATTCACCGCCATGGCGGCCCCAGGATCATGCAGGAAACCGACCGGCTCTATCCCGATGGCTGCCCCACCGGATCGGCCGTCGTTACCGGCGCGGGCAATCTGGCGGCCAAGCATGTCATTCACGCCGTCGGGCCATTCTGGAGCGGCGGCCGGCGCGGCGAGGCAGAACTGCTGGCCAGCGCGTATCGCCGGTGCCTGGAACTGGCTCGCGAAAACGATTGCGCGAGCATCGCCTTCCCCTCGCTGAGCACCGGAGCGTATCGGTACCCGATCGATCAAGCGGCGCGAGTCGCGCTGGGCACGGTATTCGATCATTTGGCCGACGCGCCCGCAGTTCAACTGGTGCGTTTCGTGCTCTTTTCGGCAGGCCCATTTGCAGCCTTTGCCGCAGCGCTCGAAGAATTACACTAGGCGGGCTCGCAGGCCGCCGCGCAATGGCCGCGCTCGATTTGGATCGTCGCGTGGTCGATGCCGAATTGCTCGTGCAGCTCGTGCGAAATCTGCTGCAGCAGTTCGTCGTCGGCCACGTGCTCGGGCATCACAAGATGCGCGGTGAGCGCCACGTTCGTTGTGCTTAGCCCCCAGATGTGCAGATCGTGAACGTCGGCGACACCGGTATAGTCGAGCAGCATTTCACGGACGGCGGAAGTTTCGATCCCGCGAGGCACGCCGTCGACCGCCAGATGCGTGGCTTCTTTCAGCAGTCCCCAAGTGCCCCAGAAGATGATGACTGCGATCACGAGACTCAGCGCCGGATCGAGCCAAATCCACCCGGAACTCCAAATCAACACGCCGGCGATCACCACGCCGAGCGACACGGCGGCGTCGGCAGCCATGTGCAAATACGCGCCGCGAATGTTCAGGTCGGCATGGCGGTCTTTCATGAATAGCAGCGCCGTGGCCGTGTTGATCACCACGCCGATCGCCGCGACGGCCACAACGACCAAGCCGGGAACCGGCGCAGGATGAATCAATCGGTCGACCGCTTCCCAGGCGATCGCACCGACGGCGACCAGCAGCAACGTACCGCTTAAGAGCGACGCCAAAATGGTCACGCGGCCCAGGCCGTATGTCCGCTGCGCGGTCGGCCGCCGCCGCGCCAATCCCGTGGCGGCCCAGGCCATGAGCAAGCCGAGTACGTCGCCCAGGTTATGCCCAGCGTCGGAAATTAAGGCCAGCGACCCCGTCCAGCCGCCCGCGCCGGCTTCGGCGATCACGTAAATCACGTTCAATC
>JAGQOS010000127.1 GCA_020427265.1 Planctomycetales bacterium | reverse complement strand
TAGCGCACTCGCCCGCAGGAGAAGACTCGAATGAAGTGTCTTGCCGATTCAATTCGCATGATGCTCGCAATCGTGTTTCTCACCACGGTTGCGACCCAAACTGTCCAGGCCATCGAATTTGACCACGCCAAGCTCGAGCAAATCGGCGCGCGCATGGCGCAGTTTGTCGAAGAGCAGCAGATTGCCGGCGCCGTTACGCTCGTAGGCACGCGCGACAACGTGGTTCATCATGCCGCGATCGGGTATGCAAATAACGAGCTGCGGCGCGAGATGCGGCCCGATACGGTGTTCCGCATCGCCTCGATGACCAAGCCGATTACAGCCGCGGCCGTGATGATTCTGGTCGACGAGGGAAAGGTTGCCGTCGAGGACCCGGTCGAAAAGTACTTGCCCGAGTTTCAGGGCCAAATGCTTCTGGATCGCCGCGAAGGCGATCGTGTCGTGCTCAAGAAACCACACCGGCCCATTACCGTGCGTGATCTGCTCACGCACACGGCAGGTGTGGCCGGCTTTCCACCGGGCATGCGCGATCTTTACAGCCGACGCGATCGTACACTGGGCGAAGCCGTGGCCATGTCGTCGCAACAGCCGCTGCAGTTCGAGCCCGGCAGTCGCTGGTCGTACTGCAACCAAGGCATCGACACGCTGGGGCATTTGGTCGAGCTTGTCTCGGGTGAGCCCTACGCCGAATTTCTCGCCGCGCACATCTTCGAGCCGCTCGGCATGCGCGAAACGGCGATCTTTCCCGGCAAAGAGCTGCTGGCCAGAAACGCGTCAATCTACGATCGCAAAGAAGGCCGGCTTGTGGCCGTCGAGTATCCGCTCATCGGCGATCCGCGCGGCGCGAAGCACCCGATTCCGGCGGGTGGCCTGTTCAGCACAGCCGCCGACCTGGCCAAGTTTTACCAAATGACGCTCAACGGCGGTTCAGCCGGCGACAAGCGCATCTTGTCTCAAGCTTCGCTTGCCGAAATGACTCGGTTACAAACGGGCGACCTTCCATGCGGTTTCACGCCCGGGATGGGGTTCGGCTTTGGCTTCGCGCATGTCAAAGAACCGCTCGGCGTTACGGCCATGCTTTCACCGGGAACGTATGGCCACGGGGGCGCGTTCGGCACACAAGGTTGGATCGACCCGCAGCGCGGCGTGTTTTTCGTGCTGCTCATCCAACGCGTTAGCCTGGCCAATGGCGACGCCTCGGAAATGCGCCACGAATTCCAGCGTTTGGCGGTCGAAGCCATCCGTTGATCGCACCGTCAATTCGACTCGTCGCGCTGCAAATCCTCCAGGCCAATCTGCGTGAAGATCGAGTCAGCAGCGTTAGCGGCATTGCCGACGTTCGCGCTGTTTGAGGGCGCCACGCGCCGCTGAAAAACACCGCCAAACAAGCTGAGATCGCCAAAGTCGACGCCGCCGGAACCGTCGAAGTCGGCCGTCATTCCGCCCTCGCCGCCGGGAGCACGCCTGAGAAACTGCCCGCTGAAAAGCGCCAAGTCGCCAAAGCCGACGATCCCGTCGCCATCCAGATCGTACATCGCCATGGCGCTGGTCTCCGTATTCGCGTTCGTAGTCGTTGCAGTCGTTCCCGCTGCCGACGCGGCGTCGTCATTTTCGTTTGGCTGCTGCCCAGAGGTCGAACCGGGCGATTCGATCGCAGTAAGCGTCGGTTCATTAAGAGCAACGAGAATCGGCCGCACAAGCGGCATCGGCATGAGACGGATCCCTGCATCGATCGCTATCGGATTGAAGAACGGCTCGTAGTCGTCCTGAATCACAACTTCGCCCAAGTTGTTTTCGGGTTGCAGCAACTCGTTCGCCTTGATTACATCCGGGGCAATCGAATAGAGCACGTCGCCCACGCGCACGGTCCTCGTGGCGCGAGTCTCGAATTCCACCTGGCCGAGCACTTCGAATCCCAATTCGCGGTCGACATGCAGCACGCGTACGGCCGATTGATCCGGGTCGTCGAAAATCGGCGTGTTGTCCACGCCGGCGTAGTTCAGCGGCCAATTCTGTGTGCTGTAGATCGGCAACGCAAGTATCTGTTGGGCGCCGAAGTAGCTAATCGCGTGATGGTCGGAAAGCGCGCGGGCGCTCTCGGCTGCAGGTGTCCACGTGTTGCGACCACCCTCGAACGTGTAACGGTCGATCAGCGTGGGATTGTCCAGCTCCGTGAGATCGAACAGCGACGCCTGCAAGCCCTGAAACAACCCGGTTCGCTCATCAGCGTTGCGGCCGATTCCGAGCAAGGTATTCTCATCGATCAATTGCAGGTAGTTCGAATACCCGGGAACCTTCAACTCGCCCGCCACTCGCGGCTCGAGCGGGTCGCTCAAATCGAGCACAAACAACGGGTCGACCTTGCGAAACGTAACCAGGAAGCCGCGGTCGCCCATGAAGCGAACGGAGTAGAGCAATTCGCCCGGCGCGAGATTATCGATTTGCCCGGCGACGTTCAATTCGATGCCCTCCTGAGCCAGCACAAGCACCTGATTCGTGTTGCCCACATGCGTGGCCACGCGAAGATACCCCTCGTGTTCATCGAGCGCGAAGGAGTTGCTGATTTGCCCGCCAATCCGCCCCGAGGCGGCCCACTCAACGCCCTGTTCGGCGTCGAGATCGAATTTGTAGATCGTCGAGCTTCCCCAACTCGTTCCGTATAGGTAGATCGAATCAGCCGAAGCGTAGAGCTGCGTGTTCTCTGAGGTCACGATGCTGGTCGACGACTCCACCTGCGGCGCGTCGGCCTCCACGTCGATGCTGAAAACGGCCGTCAGGCGTTGCTGATACGATGCCCAGTGCCCCAGATCGCCAGTGGGAAGCGCAAAACCATCGACATTTTGCCCTGAATCGATCAGTTCCCCGTGGGCGTTGTAGCTGGCGAAGCGCCCGGCTGAAATCTCGAAGTCGGCCGCCAGGGCGGCGATGTCGTCGCGAACGCGTTCGATGTATTGCGTGACCGTCTCGTAGAAACACCCCGTATCTGCGTCGGCGCAAGTAGTAATCGGGCGAGGTAGCTCCGGCAGACTCAGGATAGCGCGACTCTCGGTCACCAAGTAAAGTTGATCGCCCACTGAGCGGGTGTCGACTAAGGCCCCTTCAAGCGCCGTTTCCGAGGCGATCGTCGGCTGTAACCGATCGCCCAGATTCAAAACAGTAACGCGAACCGTCGCCGCGCTGGAATCGGTTTCCGGATCGAAGGAACCGTCGCTTGCCCGAGAAACCACCACCAGGCGGTCGCCGTGCAAGTACTGGCCCAGAACTTCGCCCGCAAAGGCCACGCGAGAAACAACCGTTGGGTTCGTGGCGTCGCGCACGTCGACAATCACCACTTCGTGCAACGGACTCTCGCCGCCGACATTCGAGACAACATAAAGGAAATCGCCGTCGGTCTTCACGATGTCGGCCTCGTCGACACCGGCCACTTGAACATTGGTCGTTGAAAACGATTCGCCGGCTGCCATTACGAATTCTGCGCCCTGCCCTTCTGCAGTCGAGCTGGTGCGCAGCGTCCCGGTGACCAATGCTGGCATGGCTTGAACGTCCCAATCCCACAGCACATATTCCCGCGGATAGAAGTAGTTGTAGTACCACGGGATCTGTTCTTGATCGAGCGAATTGACGTCGATGGTGCCAAACAGATGACTCGACTGATCGAGCGCCCGTTCCAAGAACATCTGTTCGACGGCCTCACGCCAAGCGTCGGACGATGTTTCGATCGGCTGATCCGGCGGCGTGACTCGCAGCCTGACCGTGGCGGAACTTGTATGTCCGCTGTCATCGCGAATCGTATAGGTGAAGGTTTCCAAACCTTCGAAACCCTCGGCGGGCGTATAAAACAATTTGCCTCCATCCTCGCCAATCTCGATCGTTCCGCCGGCGCTGCCAGCGGAAACCGAATCGATCGTTCGCACGTGCAACGACTGGTATTCGGTCAGGCTAGGCGCCAGGCTGTAATAAGTGACTGTCTGAGGCAAAATCCCTGCAACGGCGTTGGCCCGATCATTTTTTAACACGTCCAACGCATTGGTCTCGCTACCCGCATCGATCAAGAACCAATCCTCGACCGCCGCAATCGGATTGACAACATTCACGAACACTTCGGCCACGGCCTCTCTCCCCTCGCCGTCGCGCACCGTGTAGCGAAACCGATCGCCCCCCAGAAACCCCTCGTCGGGAGTATACAGAACCGCTTTCCCATCGTCGTCAAAGCGAACGCCGCCATGCTGCGGCGAAAGCGCTTCGACCACTTGCAGATCACTTCGAGAATACCACGGGTAGCCATACTCCGGCCCGGAGGTGTAGTCGTTGCTCAGCACGTTCATGCGGAAGTCTACGCTTCCGGTGGCGATCGTTAGCGCATCGGGATTGGCGACCAGGCGGGTATCAGACGGTGCTTGCGGATAGACCCTTAACATGGAATGGTCTATCGTCGAGACACTCATCATCTGTCTGGGCTCGAGCACTTCCAGTCCGCCCATCTGGCGGTGATGACGGCGACAATTGCGTTTTCTTCCCCACATCTCGGCTTCTCCCGGCTAGGCTAGTCGCTGCGGTAGGGCCACTTGGCGCCTATTTCCCTAGGCCGGCAAAACGGCCCGCCGTCACGCCAAAATGCACGTCACTTGCCTCATGCCCAGAAAGGCCGCATATTCGCCGCAAATAGCCCATTCAATCACTCAATCACCTTCCACGAGCCGCTGGACAAGAATTTTCTCGCCGAACCGGTCAAAGAGTGGCGGGCATTCGAATTAGCCGTTGACGACCACCGGCGATACGCGTAAATTCTTTGGTTTCCACTTCACTCGGGGGAAACCTCCGGGTGAGTCCTGAACTTTGGCAATTGCAGATTACGAGCGAGGAGCGATCCCGTGGCTGGTCCTACCGAAATCATCCGCATCCGCATGGAAGCATACGATCACTCGGTGCTCGACCAGAGCGCGGCCGATATCGTCGATACGGCGAAACGCACCAACTCCGTCGTTCACGGCCCCATTCCCTTGCCGACCCGGATCGAGCGCTACACGGTTCTATCCGGACCCCATGTCGACAAGAAGGCCCGTCAGCAATTCGAGATCCGCACGCACAAGCGTTTGATCGACATCGTACAGGCCACCGCCAAGACAATCGAAGCCTTGAATAAGCTGAGTTTGCCAGCGGGTGTGGACATCAAAATCAAAGCGACGAGCGGCTAGTATTTCCACGGCGGCAGATCGCGGGCGACATTAGCGTCGCTTCGTAACAAGTAATTCGCAATCCAATCCTCTGGTTTTGGTTGATTATTTAGCGGAAGCCACCGGGTAACCTGGAACAACCGTTTCCAAAGTCCCGCATGGCGGCAGAACACAAGGCACGAACAATGGCGATTGGAATCCTTGGCCGCAAGGTCGGCATGACGCAGTTATTTGATGAGTCGGGAAGAGTGATTCCAGTCACCGTACTGCAGGCTGGTCCGTGTCACGTTCTGCAAATCCGCACGAAAGATCGCGACGGCTACGATGCCGTGCAGCTTGGCTATCTCGATAAGCCTCGCCGTCTTGCTTCGCGCAGCGAGCGTGGCCACGTCGCCAAGCTCGACAGCAAGCGATCCAAATCACTCTCGCAAAGCGGCGTCGCAGTTCTCGAAAAGGCGGATTGCGAACCCAAGCGGTTTATCCGCGAGTTCCGCGGCGATTCGTCCGCCTATACCATTGGGCAGGAAGTCGGCGTCGCCGCCCTGGCCGAAGTTAAGGCGGTCGACGTGATCGGCACCAGCAAAGGCCGCGGCTATTCGGGTGCGATGAAGCGGCACAACTTCTCGGGCCAGCGAGCCACGCACGGCGTGAAGAAGTGCCATCGCCACCTTGGCGGCACCGGCATGAGCGCCTATCCGAGCCGCGTGTTCAAGGGCAAGCGGATGCCTGGCCAATACGGCAATGCCCGCTCGACTATGCGAAACCTGCAGGTGGTTAAGGTCGACGAAGAAAACAATTTGCTGCTTGTTCGCGGCGCTGTGCCGGGGCCGAATGGCGGCTACGTGACAATTCGCGAAACCAACAAGCTGTAACAAAACACGGAAATACCAACCCGCGGCGACATGCCTTTCTATCGTGTAATGTCGCGGCAATGGAGCTTAATTCGATGGCAACCCTGAGCGTTCTTGATCGCAGCGGCAAAGAAGTTGGCACGTATGAAATCGAGCCCGCCGACTTGGCGCCGCACATCAACCGTCAACTGCTGCACGATGCCGTCGTGATGTACGAAGCGAACTTACGGCAAGGCTCGAAGAAGACCAAGAGCCGGGCGGAAGTGGCGGCCACGACCAAGAAGATGTACCGGCAAAAGGGCACTGGAAACGCCCGCGCGGGATCGCGAGCCAGCGGCGTGCGCCGCGGTGGCGGCCATATCTTCGCCCTGCGTCCGCGCGATTTTTCGTACCGCCTGCCTCGCAAGGCGATTCAGCTCGCCACGCGCATGGCCATTGCTTCGAAAATTCGCGATGCGCAAGTTGTGCTTATCGACCAGCTCGCGTTCGACGCCCCCAAGACCAAAGACATGTCGGCGATCCTCAAGGCCATCAACTGCGCCGGCCAGCGATTGCTCATCGTGACCGCAGGATACGACGTGAATGCCTACAAGAGTGCCCGCAATATCGAGGGTGTGAAGATCCTGCCAGCTGCAGACCTAAATGCCTTGGAAGTCTTACGGGCTCGCAACGTGCTGTTCACGAAAGAAGCTTTAGACCTGGTAAAACAACGGGCTTCGAAGTCGGGCGCCGACGAGACCGCTGCGACGAACTGAGACGCCGATTGATTCGCGGAAAGTAATTTCATGCCTACACAAACCGCCATTAAAACAAGCATTCACTTGGAGCCGCATCAAATTATCTTGCGGCCGCTCGTGACTGAAAAAGGTATGCACCGGTCGACTAAAGACAATGCCTACGCATTCGAGGTCAACCGGCTTTCGACCAAGAGCGACGTGCGTCGCGCCGTTGAGGAGCTCTTCAACGTGAAGGTCGTCAAAGTTTGCACTCAAAACCGCAAGGGGAAGCCACGCCGAACGCGTTTTCGCATCGGCCGAACCAAGGACTGGAAAAAGGCGATCGTGACGCTCGACCCCGAGCATCGCATTGACTTCTTCTAAAGAACACGAGCCTGGCACATCAGGTGCACGACAAGAATAAAGAACGGTAACCATGGGACTTCGACGCTACAAACCGACGACGGCCGGACGCCGCAACGCGACAGTCAGCGACTTCAAAGAGCTGACTCCCGGTGCAAAGCCCGAAAAGTCGCTGCTGCGGCCCATTCACAAGACCGGCGGCCGAAACAATCAAGGCAAAATCACCGCGCGACATCGCGGCGGCGGCCACAAGCGTCGCTATCGTCTGATCGACTTCCGTCGCAATAAGGACGGCGTGCCGGCTAAGGTAGCCTCGATTCAATACGATCCCAATCGCACTGCCCGCATCGCGCTGCTGCACTACGTCGACGGCGAGAAGCGATACATCCTGGCGCCGGAAGGCCTGGCGATTGGCGCCCAGTTGCTCAGCGGCGTCGACGCCCCTCCTGCGGTTGGCAACAGCCTGCCGCTCAAGAGCATTCCGTTGGGAACGTCGATCCACAACATCGAATTGCAGCCCGGTCGCGGTGGCGTTCTCTGCCGCAGCGCCGGCACGAGCGCCACACTCGCCGCCCGCGATGCCGACTGGGCGCAGATCACGTTGCCAAGCGGTGAAATTCGGCGCCTTCCCGCAACCTGTCGGGCCACGATTGGATCACTGAGCAACAGCGAGAACATGGGTATCGTGCTGGGCAAGGCGGGCCGCAAACGCTGGCTCGGTCGGCGTCCGCATGTTCGTGGTACAGCGATGAACCCGATCGATCACCCGCACGGCGGTGGTGAAGGTCGCACGAAGGGCGGCCGTCATCCGGTAACGCCCCAGGGCAAACCGACCAAGGGCGGTCCCACGCGCAATAAGCGCAAGCCGTCGAACGCCTCGATCGTGCGTCGTCGTCGTTCGAAACGATATGGCCAATTGAAGGTCGGCGGCAGATAAGTCACCAGGAACCAATCAAGCGTTTAGGACAGATTCGCCATGGGAAGATCACTGAAAAAGGGCCCTTACGTCGACTTGAAGCTTTATGCCAAGGTCGAAAAGCTCGAGGCGAACGGCATCAAGGAGCCTATCAAGACATGGGCGCGCCGTTCGACGATCATTCCGGAGTTTGTGGGGCATACCTTCATGGTCCACAACGGCAAGGCGCACTTGAAAGTGTTTGTTACTGAAGACATGGTCGGCCACAAGCTGGGCGAATTCGCCCCGACGCGAACATTTCGCGGCCACGGCGGCAAAGGTGGTAAGAGGTAAATCGTTCACCGTCGATTCGGGCTACCGGCTAGCCTGGTCGCCGTTTTGGGAGTTTATTGCGATGGCATATAAGGCAACACATCGATTTGCTCGGATCAGCGCCCAGAAGGTGCGTCCGTTGGCAGATCTGATTCGTGGCCAGCGCGCCGACGAAGCGCTCGAAATCCTCAAGTATCAACCGCATCGCGGTGCTCGGCTGCTAGAAAACGTGCTCAAGAGCGCGCTGGGCAACGCCGAAGATCGCCGCGCGGGCAATCTGGCGGGGCTGCGCGTGGTCGACGTTCGCGCCGATGGCGGCCCGATGATCAAGCGCGTTCGTCCGCGAGCTCGCGGCATGGCGCACGTGATCAAGAAACGCATGTCCCACATTACCGTCTCTGTCGAGTGACCTCGAAGGAAGAATCATCATGGGCCAAAAGGTCAACCCAATTGGATTTCGCACCGGGATCATGCTCGGCTGGAAGAGCCGGTGGTATGCCTCGAAGAAGGAATTCGCTGAATTGCTGGTCGAGGATCAAAAGATCCGCGACTACGTCAAATCGAAGTACCGCTTCGCCGGCATCCCCAAGGTCGAAATCGAGCGCACGCGAGACGAGGTGAAGGTCGTGCTGTTCGCCGCACGCCCGGGCATCATCATTGGCCGCAAGGGTCAGCAAGTAGAGATCCTGCAAGATGAATTGCAGTCGCTCGTCGGGCGACGCATCAATATCAAGATTGAAGAGATTTCCTCGCCAAATCTTCAGGCGCAACTCGTTGCCGAAGATATTGGCGAACAGTTGGCCAAGCGTTCGAGCTTCCGCCGCACTATGAAGCGGGCCATCGAGCAGTCGATGGAGGCTGGAGCCAAAGGAATCAAGATTCAGTTAGCCGGCCGCCTTGGCGGCGCCGAAATGGCGCGTCGCGAAAAGCAGATAGCCGGCTCCATTCCGTTGTCGACATTGCGGGCCAAGATCGATTACGGCTTCTGCGAAGCCAAGACCGCCCAAGGTCACATCGGAATTCAAGTTTGGATTAACCAAGGTATTTTTGAGGACGATATCCATGGCGCTGATGCCGAAGCGGGTCAAGCATCGAAAAAACCAAAGAGGGCGTATAAGAGGTGAGGCCACTCGTGGCAACCGTGTCGTCTTTGGTGATTTTGGCTTGCAGTCGTTACAAGGTGGTTGGATAAGCGCAGCGACGATCGAAGCGGGTCGTATTGCAGCTCAGCAGTACATCCGTAACGAAGGTCGTCTGTATATCCGCATCTTCCCGCACAAGTCGATTACGTCGATTCCCTTGGAAACCCGTATGGGTAAGGGAAAAGGCGAGCCCGAATACTGGGCGGCGACCGTGAAACCGGGAACCGTGCTGTATGAGCTTGGCGGCGTGAGTGAACAGGCTGCGAAGATTTGCTTCGCGCGTTTGGCCCACAAGATGCCGGTCAAAGTAAAAATGATTCGACGCCGCCCTGCGTAACGTGGAATCCCCAACAGGAGCGATGCTAGGCGAGGCGTCGCTAGAAAATCGCATAACCGATCCGTACTGATTGCGGCAGGAAAGTAAACAAGTTATGGCAACCGTATCAGAACTTCGCGACATGGGTGACGAGCAACTCGAGCTCACGGCCAAAGAAGCCGCCGAGAACCTGTTTCGGTTGCGGATTCAGGCGCAAACCGAGCGACTCGACGCCCCTAGCGAATTGCGCAAATTCCGGCGACTGATTGCCCGCGTCAAGACAATCCAAAGCGAGCGAAAAATCGCCGCGGCCAAGAGCGAAGCGGCGGCCAAGTAGCCAACTCAACGAACCAGCGAATACAGAATTCATTGAATCAGTTTGGAAGCGAGCCATGCCTAAGAAAGTAGTGATCGGCGTTGTCACAAAAGACAAGATGGACAAATGCCGTCGCGTGGAAATTGGACGACTCGTCCGGCACCCTAAGTATGGAAAGTACCTGCGGCGCAAGACGGTCTGCCATGTTCACGACGAAGAGAATGCATCGCATGTCGGCGACACGGTGGAAATTGTGGAGTGCCGTCCGAAGTCGAAGTTGAAACGGTGGGATCTGGTGCGCGTGGTCTCCAAGAGCCAGGCAGTCGACATCGCGGCCATGCGCGCCGCTTCCCGAGCCAAGCAAAGTGAAGGCGAGTCATGATTCAGATGCAAACTCGGCTCTCCGTGGCGGATAACACGGGCGCCAAAGAACTCATGTGTATTAAAGTGCTCGGCGGCAGCCGGCGGCGTTTTGCCGGCCTGGGCGATGTCATCATCTGCAGCGTCAAGAGTGTCATTCCCGGTTCCGACGTCAAGAAGAAGGCCGTGGTCCGCGCTGTGATTGTCCGCTGCAAGAAATCGACTCGCCGTGCCGACGGCAGCTACGTGCGGTTCGATAGCAATGCCGCCGTGATCGTCGATAACGATGGCAATCCCAAGGGAACACGTATTTTCGGCGCGGTGGCGCGCGAGCTACGCGATCGAAACTTTATGAAAATCGTCAGCCTGGCGAACGAGGTGATCTAGCATGCACATCCGCAATGGAGATACCGTCGAAGTGATTTGCGGCGCCGACCGCGGCGTGCGGGCGCGTGTGTTGCAAGTCGATCACCAGGCAGGCAAAGCCGTGGTCGAAGGCGTTTCTCGCGTGTACAAGCACGTGAAACGCAGTCAGAAAAACCCGCAAGGCGGACGCTTGAGCAAGGAAATGCCCGTCGAGCTTTCCAATCTGATGCTCGTTTGCGAGAGCTGCAAAGCGGCCGCTCGCACCGGCGCTCGGTTCCTGAAAGACGGCAGCAAAGAACGATATTGCAAGAAGTGCG
>JAGQOS010000126.1 GCA_020427265.1 Planctomycetales bacterium | reverse complement strand
GGTTGTGCTGCCCGAGGGGGCGATTGACGAGCTGCGCGCCTTCGACGCAATTTATCTTGGCGCCGTAGGACATCCCGACGTGAAACCGGGCATCCTGGAAAAGCAACTGTTGCTCGATCTCCGCTTTCAGCTCGACCAGTACATCAATCTGCGACCGGTCAAGCTGTTCCCCGGCGTGGAGACGCCGCTGAAGAATAAGGGGCCCGAGGATATTGACTTCGTCGTGGTCCGCGAAAACACCGAAGACCTTTACTGCGGCGCCGGCGGTTTCCTGAAGAAGGGAACACCGGATGAAGTTGCCACGCAAATGGCAATCTACACGCGTAAGGGCTGCGAGCGCTGCATTCGCTACGCCTTCGAACTGACGAAGAAGCGTAACAATCCCAAGGGAAAGAAGTTGACGCTGGTCGCCAAAACGAATGTGCTCACGATTGGCCACGACCTTTGGTGGCGCACTTTCCAGGAAGTGGCGCAGGAATATCCCGAAGTGGAAGCCGACTACAACCATGTCGACGCCTGCTGCATGTGGATTGTGAAGAATCCCGAGTACTACGACGTGATTGTGACCACGAACATGTTCGGCGACATCATTACCGATCTCTCCGGCATCATTCAGGGTGGCATGGGGGTTGCAGCCGGCGGAAATATCAATCCCGATCCTGGCGGCACTAGCATGTACGAACCGATGGGTGGCAGTGCGCCAAAGTACACCGGCCAAGGGGTGATTAACCCGATTGCCGCGATCAACGCCATGGGCATGCTCCTGGAGAACTCTGGGCAACCCGAAGCCGGAGCATGCGTCATGTCGGCAATTCAGGCCGTCACGGGCTCCAAAATGAAGAGCCAAAGCGCCGGCAAGATGGGCTATTCGACTAGCGAAGTCGGTGACTTGGTCTGTGAAGCCTTGGCAGCCAAGTAGTCGCGCCATTTCGGCGGCTCGATCGATGCTCAGCGGCAAGCTAGCAGTTCGCTTATTGCGCACTGCGTGCGCCAACCCTTCGGCGACAGATCGGGATTAAGCGCGGAAAATGTTAGCAGCTATGGCAATTGGGCATTGCCCGATCCGATACGGAATTGCAAATCCTGCAACGAGCCGTTGCAACGGTTGCCAAGTTCCATTCGGCCATGAACGACAGGCAGCTCTAAACGTCTCGCCCTAAACCTGGGCGATTCAATCGGTTGTTGCGATCCGTGTTTCTGATGGCAACCCTTTCGCTGGTTATAGCACGAGCGAAATTGGCCGTTGGCACCCAAGTTGCTGTTAAGAACAGTGAGCCTTCGCAAAACAAGCTGCCGAGCCAGGTATCCTTTTGTGCCCATCTGCGGGTGTTGGGTTGCCTCGGAACGCCCTGCTTCGATTTAGGCCCACGTACGATAGAGCACGGAATAGAAAGGAGTGGACATGTACGCATTCAGAAACGCGATCACCGCATTAGCGTTGCTATGTTGCTTGTTGCTGTTTACACAATCGGTCGCAGCTCAAACGTATGGCGGTGGCGAAGCCTGCTGCACGCCAACGAACGCCGGCGGTGAGTGCTGTGCTCCGTCGCTACGGCCGGCCGCATGTTACGCTCCGCACTGGATTCCCTCGCCAACCTATCCACAGTCGTATGCCGAACCGCAACCGGCGACTACCTCGGTGTATCAGCCGCCCTACAATGTGGGCGCTAGTCAGTTTTCGTATCGCCCCCTATTGCCCATCGTGCCACAAGCCAGCAACGTGGAAGTCGGGCGTGGCATGTTCGGCCAACCAGCCGCCTACGTGCCAGGACAACCGATCAGGAACCTTTTCCGGTACATGTCGCCATTCTAAACGACGACAGTTCGAAGAGCCTTGTAACTGCTAACTCAGTTGGCCGGTTCGTCGTTGTTCTCCGGCCGACCTTCAATGTAGAACCAATTGTGGATCGGCGCGAGAATAGCTTGAACTTCGGATAGAAGTTGCTCGTCGAGCGGCTCGGCAGCCCAATCGGCCCACTGGCGAATCCGCTGTGGGTTGGCGCTGCCGGCAATGCACGTAGTCATATCGCGGTTGGCGATCGAGAATTGCAGGGCCAGCTTAGCGATGTCGACGCCGCGGTCGGTGCACAACTGGGCGGCACGGCTAACGGTTTCGCGAACTTCCGCCGTCGCCTTGTGCCAGGGCGGCAACGGCGCATTCGTGAGCAAGCGTGCGCAGAACGGCGCCGCATTCATGATCCCCACACCCTTGCTCTTCAAGTAAGGCACGAGGTCGGCAAACATTGTGTTCTGTAGATGATAGTGGTTGTACGAGAGCACAACGTCTAAATCGGTTTGATCGAGGATAAAGCGGAAAATCTTCATCGGATAGCCGCTAATGCCGACAAACCGCACTTTGCCTTGCGCCTGTACTTGGCGCAGGGCCGGCAATGTTTCGTCGACGATCTGCTGCATGTTGACGAACTCGATATCATGGCACAAGCAGATGTCCAGATGTTCAACCCCCATGCGTTCCAGGCTAATATCCACACTTTCAACGACGCGTTGGGCCGAGAAATCGAAATGAGTCCCGCTGTAGCGTCCCAGCTTGGTTCCCAATAGATAACTATCGCGTGGCACGCCGCGCAGCGCAATGCCGAGCAGCACTTCCGACATCCCGCGCCCGTAGAACGGCGAGGTATCGATGAACGTCATGCCGCAATCGAGCGCGACACGAACCGAGTCGATCGCTTCGCCGACATCAACCTGTCGAAACTCCTGACCGAGCGACGAGGCCCCAAACGAAAGCGCGGGAAGCTGTAGGCCTGTATTGCCGAGTTGGCGAGATTCCATGGCGAAACACCTGATGTCGAGGAGGACGGCTTAAGAGGGTTTACGCACGCCGACGGTAAGCAACAAATTGGCCCACAGCGCCTGATCGGCTGACTGTATTGTGAGGACATGGTCCCGGGATGCGACGGCATCGTAAAAGTCCCACTTTTGAATCGGTTCGAGCTCAATGTCGAGACCCGCGTCTTTCAACGCCGCACGATACTCAGCCCATACCGGTGGGTCGCCACCCAAGGCATATGGATCGTCGGCGGGAATTCCCATCGTGTTGGCAGCTTCGATCGGAATGGCCGTCAACAGCGTCTTGAGTATCTGCGTGCACGACACGATTCCGGGCGCCAGATTCAAGCTGACTAACTCGGCGTTCGGCCCCAGTGTCGAAGAAGCGGGGTAATTGCCATCGGCGATCAAAATCTTTGCATGATGCCCTGCGCGGCCGAGAACTTCGTTGATCTTGGGATGAATGAGCTGGTGTTTAAGCATGAGAGATGGCTTGAGCGTTAGAGAGTGCGATAGTGAAAAAGCGGCACGAAACACAAGTCGAAAAACGCAATCGCAAATATTTCATTTTCCGCGTAAAGCTTATGGCTAGTAGCTAGCCGCTAGCAGCTACTGCTTACATTCCCGCGCGGAGCGCGTCCAGGTGCCGGGAAAAGTGATCGGCCAGTACTTCCGTATATGTCTCGGTGTTTGATTCCAGCAGGCTGCGCAGGGCCGGACCAAGCTTGGCATCGGTAAGTACCGAACCGAACGTGCAATGGAGAATCTGGCGTCCCGGCTTGGTAAAGCCGCGGCCCTGGGGAACATCGCTCCAAGATTCAAGGTAAAACGCTTCGAGCTGTTCCACCTTGCCAATGTCACCGGGCGGCGGCGCCGAATTCAGCGTTGCGGAAACGTGGTAGGTCGCCTTGTCGTTTTCATAGCGAGACCGGGCGAACTCGATAATTTCGCGCAACAGCGATTCGTCGTGCCTGGCGACCACGCGCAGCGCTTCGAGATAACTGGTGCCGGCAGTCTTGACGTGAAATCGCCCCTTCGTGGCGCGGGCGAGTTCGGCGTACATCGCCAGTTTATCGCTTCCCGAGTGGAGGCTGAGTTTGTAAGGGCCGAGCATCTCGGCAATTGCGGCGTGATCGGCCAACGACTTTTCCAGTTCGGCGGAATCACCTTTGTAGTCGACTCCCTTCTCAAACTCGCCAATGAATCGCGGCGCGAGGCTCACCAGCTTCATTTCTTGGGCGAGACATTCGCTGGCGATGATATAGTGCTCGGCGAGCGTCGTGGGTTGCTCTGTCTCGTCGACGCTCAATTCGATTTCGTACTCGGTCTCAGCTTTTTCGCAAACCTGGTGAATATATCGAGCCAGCTCGATGGCTGCTTGAATCGCCTTACCATACTTCACGGCGCATCGCATGCAGGCCTGTTGGTCTATTTCGATCTTGGTGCCATTGGCCAAAGTAACGGACGTATCGAGATAGCGATCATACCAGGGCGTTTCGCCTCGAATGCCCGCGAATTTTTCAGCGAGCGCCGACTCGTCGTAATCGTCCGTCTGACCATCCACATGATCCGAGGGATCGATCGTGTAGAACGTGAAACCTGCGGCGTGGGTCACGTCGACATCGGCGGGCGTTTTCAGATGATCGGCATCAGCGCCAGTCACACCAGTCCACCCCGCGGCGACCATGCCGGCCAGGGCATCGTGCATCACCTGCTCGGCCGTACGCTGGGTGCGCGCCATCTCCCGGATCGACTGCTGCGGAAAAATCGGCGCGATTCCGGCTCCGCTGCGTTGCATGGCCAAAACGTGCCCCGGCGTAGCGAGCCCCGTACGGTCGCCAAAACCAAAGCTGGCGGCCAGGCCTAGTGGAACAGGTCGTGGCAGCGTGGAATCAATCATCAATGGCTCCTGGGGATAGGTCGCAAATTCTACAGTCGATGGACCGCAATTACTTGCGAAAGTGGTGTCGAAACGAATCGATCGTCGCCAGCGCAGCGGCGTGAGCGTCGGGAAGTGGAAACGCCTCGGCCGACGCGTATCCGTCGTACTCCGATTCAATCATCGCCGCAGCAATAGCGGCGAAGTCGAGGTGCCCCAGGCCAGCCGCCCGGCGATTCGAGTCGACATAGTGAATGTGGCCGATATAGCCCGCGTGTTCGCGAAGCGCTGCCGCGATGTCGGTCTCTTCGATGTTCATATGAAAAATGTCGGCCAACAGTTTCACATGGTCGGTCGTCAGGCTCTCCAGCAGTTCGACACCGGCGGAAATGGTATTCACCAGATTCGTTTCGTAGCGGTTCAGCGGCTCGTAGATCAGCGGCACGTCGAATTCGCTCGCGTATTCCCCCAATTCATCGAGCGCGCTACGCAGAAAAGCCATGGCCTGTTCCCGGCTTACCTCGCCACCGTAACGACCTTGCATGGAGCCGATAATTGCCGGTGCTCCCAGGCGTCCACCCATTTCGATGATGGAGCGCACGAAATTGCAGGCCTGGGCTCGCTGCGATTCGTCGGCGATGGTCAGGCTCAACCCGTGCTTGACCATCCCGGCCCCCGTTCCCACGGCCGCACATTCCAGGCCGTGCGACGAAAGCAAAGCACGCGTGGCCTCAATGTCTAAGGCATCGGCGCTCGGCGCAAAGATCTCCACGGCGTCGAATCCCAGCTCGGCAGCCTGTCGACAGCCGTCTTCGAGACCGTCATGAAATACAAACGGACCTTGCCTTGCCTCGTCCACAATGCAAACGGTAACTGCTGATCGAATCGTCATCTGTCTACTTACTTCTGATTGAGAAACGGCGTCAGAGGCTAGGTCACTTCGACGATCGCCTTGATCACACCCGTTTCCGGCTTGGTGTAAGAGGGGAACGCCGAGATCATGTCTTGGAAACCGATCCGATGAGTAATCCATGGTTTTGTATCGATTTGTCCAGTTTCGATGAGACGAATGATGCGGCCAAAGTCTTCGGGGTGCGCATTGCGTGAAGCAAGGATCGACGCCTCGCGAACATGCAGCCGCGGGTGGGGAAAGTGGATCTCTTGTGTCGTGATTCCCACATACACGAGCGATCCGGTATGAGCGACGTAATTCAGCGCGTCGGACATCGATTGCGCGCTGCCGGTCGCGTCGATAACGATCGGGTACATGTGGCCGCCGGTCAACTCGGAAAGGGCGGAACCCTCGGACCCGTCGCCGCGGAACTGCACGGTATGCGCGACGCCCATCGTATCGCGACAAAAAGCCAATCGCTTCTCGTTCATGTCCAGCACAGTGACTTCGGCGCCTGCCAAACGAGCGAACTCAATCACCGACAAACCAATCGGCCCGGCGCCGATAACGAGCAAGTGTTCGCCTTTCGCCGGTTTGGCGCGATCGACGGCATGACAGCCAATGGCCAAAGTTTCCACGAGCGCGAGTTGGTCGTATTCCAGCTTGGTGGAAACATGCAGTTTGCGTGCCGGCACGACGAATCGCTCGCGCAGTCCGCCGTCGACATGAACGCCCAACACCTGCAGATGCTCGCAACAATTGGTTCCTTTACGGTTGCTGGCGAAACTCGCCGGGTCGTTGATGTAGGGCTCGATCGAACAACGATCGCCGGACTTTACGTTCGTTACACCTGCACCGACGGCTAGCACCTCGACCCCCAACTCGTGCCCCGGGATACGCGGGTAACTAAAGAAAGGCATTTTCCCCAAGTAGCCGCTCAGGTCCGTTCCGCAAATTCCCATGCGATGCACACGCACCAGGGCATCGCCCTCACCCGGAGAATCCGGTTCCTCGATGTCGATGTGTTTAAAATTTAACGGCTCAGTGAGTTGGATTGCTTTCATGCGTCGTTGTTCGCCGCCACGATTGGGCGGCAACACTCCTGGGTGTCATGTTGCGATGTATCTTTCCGGCACACTCGTACGATTAGCTGTGCATGCGCGCCACCGGTTCTCCCTCGCGCAAAATATCGGCTTCTAGCTGCGCGAGTTCGTCGAGCCGCGCTTCGACGGTTTCTTCGTCGGCAAATTGCTTCGCCAGCCGGACATAGGTTGTATGATGCCGCGCTTCCGATTCGAACAGGCCCGCGTAAAACTCGGCCAACTCGGGTTCCTTCAACTGAATGTGATCGGCGAGAAGACGAAATCGTTCACACGATCGCGCCTCAATAAGACTCGCGACAAGCAGCCTGTCGACGGCCCGCTGCGGTTCTTGCTTGCGGACAAGGTCGTTGAGTTTGCGACCGTACGCACTCGGCTTTAACCGACGAAAACGAACGCCGCGTTCTTCCAGAATCGCGAGGACCATGTGAAAA
Organism: Planctomycetales bacterium; assembly: GCA_020427265.1. Taxonomy (GTDB): domain Bacteria; phylum Planctomycetota; class Planctomycetia; order Pirellulales; family JAGQOS01; genus JAGQOS01. The sequence continues at coordinate 4,146 of JAGQOS010000126.1, read as the reverse complement.
TGCTCCAGCTCCTCCTCTACGATCCGGGTCATTTCGCGACAAAGGTCAATGTTCTCAACATAGGCGAAGAGCAGATTCATCGCCGTGCCGGCGGCCTTCTTTTCACAATGAGCATGGTCGATAAGCACATCGTCGAGATGCTGGTCGACCTGCGTCAGCCAACGCTCTGTCGTATCACTCGCTAAATGAAGCATGACCGCATTCCGTGGACGGCAAAATCAGCTATTCAAATCTCGAGATTCCCCAATATGGAATCACGATCGAACCCGTTACCATAGTGTTCCGCATGGCGGCGCGCCAATCCCGTGAATGTAAGTCGTTATGGCTTGGTAGCTTGCGTATTTGATTCTGGGCGAGAATCGTGAACCGCCGAACTGAGAAAGGCCACGTCATTTCGTCGTCTGCGACGTTTGGAGTTACAACTCCTCGGATCCGATGCTGCCTACCCCCCGTTGGCCCAGGAAATAGATTGCTTACGGCGAAGATTCCGCTTAAACTAAAGTTTGCCTCATAGAGCCTGCAACGGAGAATGCTACTGGTGATGCCAGCCTTGTGGAAATTCGATCCGCCACGATCATTGTGCGCTTGCTGCGCGATGATCGCTGGGCTGTTTGCATTGAGCACGTCGGGCGAGGCGCACGCTGGCACAATTCGCGACGACACGGCCGATTCGAATTACACGACTCGAGCCGGTCTATCTCAGTTCGCTGCCACAGGCGAGCATCTCACAGGCGGAGGCCGTTGTTCGGCCACGCTAATTGGCTCGCAATGGGTGCTCACAGCAGCGCATTGTGTCGATACGAACGGCAATGGTTCGGTCGGCGATGAAACGCCCGGAAGCCACACATTCTCCGTACCGGGCGGCGGTGGCGCTGTGAGCGCATCGGCCTTTTATGTCCCAGGCACGTGGAACGGCGATCTGAACGACGGCAGCGACATTGCCTTGATGCGTTTAAGTTCGGCTATTAGCGGAGTAACGCCGGCGCAGATCTATCGCGGCTCCAATGAATTGAACGCTACGGTCACGATGGTTGGCTACGGCAAAACCGGCACTGGCCAAACTGGATCGAACCTTGCCTCGGGCACGCGGCGCGCCGGCGATAATATTATCGACCGTTACGCGATTCTTGGCGGTGGATTTGCAACCACAACCATGGACGGCGCAAACCGAACCGGCCTGGTTTGGGACTTCGATTCGCCGACCGGCGACCCTCAACATGCCAGCACGAACCTTTACGGTTCGGATGTTCCGATTGGGCTTGAATACAGCATCGCTCCTGGCGATAGCGGCGGCGGGTCGTACATTTTCGAAAGCGGACAATGGTGGTTGGCCGGCGTGCACTCGGGCGACGCCGACTTGTTCACGTATCCCGGCGCGGCCGACAACCGCGACACGTATGGCGACGCCAACCTCATCACGCGCGTGTCGTCGTATCAGACGTTCATCGACACCATTACCGGGTTTTCGGCAAGCTCCGTACCTGAGCCTTCCACGCTGACCATGCTGTTGCTGGGCTTCTTGGCCTTCGGCCGCCGCCTGCGTCGTAGTCGTTGACACCGCAAGCCAATCGTGTCGGATTGGCCATCGATGCAATGCAAGCCGGAACGCGTAGGGCGTTCTTCTCGGCACTGTATGTTCACGATGTCATATACGCGACGTTTTTACTGCGCGCAGAATTCCCGATCGTTGCGCCTACCTATAGCCGGTAAAGCCACGTTTTCGAACCCGGCCCGGGTCAAACGTCTCCGCCTAGATCGGCGAACACCTCATCGGTGAGTTGCTCATACTCGTCGTCGGTGCGAGCGTTGCCGTCGTCGCCCGATTCCGATGCAGCGGAAACGCCCCCGCCCGACGCAACAACGAGCGGACGCGCCACCTGTACGGCCTTGCCGGCATCAACCAAGGCGCCCAACGCTTGCCCGGCAACCGGAAGATCCGCTTCCGACTCCTCGCTTGCCGATAGCACGACGATCGAAGGTAGCGGAGCGAATACGTCGCCGGCAACAACACGCAGGTTGTCGATGCGATATTCAAGGTCGCTGGCGGCGCTGCCGAGATTCGTGAATCGTACTTGCGACAACCCGGTAAGCGACGTGGTTTCACCGACGCGCGCCGTAAGCACATCGTCGATGTAGTAATCGGCCGTTCCGGCCGTTGTGTTGACCACGACAGAGAGCTTGTAGGTAGTCGACGGGCTAAGCAAGCTTTGCACAACCGACCAACTGGTGTTGGCATCGTTGCGCAAGAATAAATAGCGGAACCGAAAACCCATGTTAATGGCATTGCCAGCGCCATCTTCCAGGCCGACTTGCATGCTCCAGTCCTGGTTGACCAGGCTGGGCGTTGTGAATTCGGTTTCGAATGTGAACAAACCCGAAATGGCCGAATCAAACGCGGCGACGATGCCGTCTTTCTCGCTTGTCGTCGCCTCGTTGCCAACGGCCAGGGCGAGTTGTCCGGTATCGATGGCCCCCAGCAGCGTGCCGTCTTCATCGGCGTCGTCAAGCGTCACGGTGGCAAAGGTTCGCTCGCTGCTGCCAAGCAAAATATTCGAATTCAGGTCGGCTGCACTGATACCTGCGCCCCCAACGGTAGGAGTGTAAAAGGCTGGAGTTCCGGTGATGACGCGTACGTCGTCGAGTCCGTATTGCAGGTCGACGTTGGCGTCGCCGATGTTCTTCAAGACCATCTGCGAAACCTGGCTCAACGACGAGGACAGGGTTTGACGCCGATCTTCGTTCCAGAAAATCTCAACATCGCCGCTCGTCGTATCCATGACCACCGAAAGCTTGTACTGCGTGTTCGCCGCGAGCAAACTCGCAACCACTTTCCACGCCCCGCCATCGGCGCGAGCAAAAAGGTAGCCGTAGCGAAAACCAAGATCGACCGAGGCCGCGCCGCCATCGTCGAGCGAAAGCTGCAGGCTCCACTCTTGATTCAAAACCGAGGGAGTAGTGATCAACGTTTCGAAGGAAAAAGTGCCCGAGATCGGCGCATCGAGGGTGGCAGTCAACATGTCGCCTTCGCCATTGCTGGCCGCGCCGCGCACGTCGACCACCAACGCTCCGGAAGCTTCCGCCGCCCGCAGCGTGCCGTCTTTATCTCCGTCGGCAAAATCGAGCGCGCCGATCGAGCGGTCGCTGGTCGTCGCCAGTGTGGGCGCCAGGCCCGAAGCATTGACCACGGTTCCCTCGGCGCCGGCGTTGACCGGCGCGGCATAAACGCCCAAACCATTGGTTGCAAAGAAGGAATAGAAATACGTGCCAGCGGCCAGCGAGCCGCCGTCGTCGTCGACGACACTCGTATCCGTGCCTTCGTACACGTTCGTGCCGTCGTTTTCGTCGGTCGGGTAGCTACCGGTCTTGCGGACGACCCGCGTCGTCATGTTCGTCGGATCTGGCACCCAGGCCAGCGCGACTTGCCCCGCGCCCGAGAGCGCCGTACCCGTCCCAATCGGATCGACAACGACCGCCGCGTCGTCGTTTTGAATCGTGCCGTCGGCCGTCGTCGTTCCGAATGTCGCGCCGCCAGTGGGACTGCTCAAGACGACACGGAAGGTTTCATTCGGCTCAAACGTCAAATCGCCATCGACCAACACGGTGACCGTTTTCGCCACCGAGTCGCCGTCGGCAAACGCCACGGCGGCCGAAGGGAACGAGCCGCCAAAATCGGCCGTGTCGGCAGGATTTCCGCCGAAGCCGATCACATCCCACGTGGCGCCGACCGCGCCATCGGAGCCGCCCGTTCGCGTAACCTGGAACGTGAATGCAGTGGAACCGCCGTTGCCTTCCGCCTTCGTGGCGTCGACTGCGGCGATCGACAGTGTGCCCGGAACCGCTGGGGCTTCGATCGTCACGGCATAGTCTTCCACTTCGCCGTCGGCCGCAGGCCCGGTCGGACCGAGTCCGCCGGCCGTGCTAATGCGAAAACGGGCAAATGTACTTCCCAGGGTCGCCCCCGGCGGAATGGTTACCGGAACGGCTTGCGAAGCACTCGTAAGCGTGGCGCTGAAAACTTCGCCGGCGTCGTTGAACACACCGTTCTGGTTGAAGTCGAAGAAGTAGTCGAGCGTGGCGCCGCCCGCCGTCGAAGCCACGGTGATGCTAGGCGACGTTCCCGTCGTGAGCGTGGGGAACGCGGCGATG
>JAGQOS010000125.1 GCA_020427265.1 Planctomycetales bacterium | reverse complement strand
TTCTTGCTGTCGCCGCCGTTGCGCGAAGGACTGATCACAACCGCCCTGCCCTGCAGGTGCCGCGTCACTTCGTCGGTATAGCTGAGCCGAATCGAGTCGCCCAGCAGCACGACTTTGGGCAGTTCTGCCGTCGCCGGCTCCGCCGCGCATAGGTTCATCGCCAACAGCGACGTGCTGAGGACGCTAGCGAGCAAAGCTAATCGCGACTCGTAGGTCAGCTGAAACATGCGGGCCTACAGGATATCGAGTAATTCGAGCTCTTGGATCAGCGCGAGGAGCGCCGCGTCGTTGTCAATCTCGGCGTTACGCAGTGTAATGGCAACGAACATGTCGCGTAGCATCATGTGGTTGGGGTCGGTCATGAGCATGTCGTGCGAATGCATGCCGACCATCGTGTCGTCGCCCTGTGCCGCCACGACCATGTCGTTGTCGACACCGGGTTTCATCGTGTCGTCGCCGCGTCCGCCGTCGAGCAGATCCGAACCGCGGTTTCCGGTGAGCGAGTCGTTGCCGCGACCGCCAAAGATCATGTCGTGCCCGTTGCGGCCGGCCAGGTCGTCGTGGCCATCGTTGCCGAAGATCCAGTCGTCGCCCGCGCCGCCATCGATTTCGTCGTTGCCGCGTCCGCCGAGCAGCACATCGTTGCCGCCGCGGCCGAAGATTCGGTCGCGATCGTCGCCGCCGTCGATCAGGTCATCGCCATCGCCGCCAACCAAACGGTCGCTCCCCGAACTGCCGTACAACGCCAGGGCGGCCGCCGGTGTTTCGCGCACCCGGATTTGATCGTTGCCTGCCGCCGCATCCACGGAAAGCAGCGCCACGGCATCGAACTCGATGCGATGCGAATCGTCGTGCAGGTGGTCCGGATAGATTTCGAACTTGTCGCGGCCGTCGGTGCCCACGACATGCAGGCGGTCGGCGCCATGCGAGCCGCCAAAGACTTGCACGCCGCCGCTGAGCGTCTCCAGGCCAGCGACCAGCACTGTATACATGCTGGGCAAATCGCCCGGCGCGGCCGAACCGGTAACGCGGATCATTTCGGTTTGGGCGAGCGACTGCTGAGCGAGCAAGTCGTTGCTCCCGGTATCGAAAATCTGCACTTGGTCGCCAACCCGGCGCACGCCGACGCCTTGCGGCGAGCCGGAATCCACCTGATAGGTCAGCACGCTGGGGGCGAAGAAGACATTGTCTTGCACGCCGGTTGCCGTGGAATTGCGGCGAATAATGTCGCTCAGCCGGGTATTGCGGATCTCGGCCAGCTCGTCTCCGGCGAAGATATTTTCGTACCAGAAACGGTCGCCATCGCGCAGCCGTTCGAATTGATCGGCGAGCACGATCGCCACGGTTTCACCCACGCTGGCGCCCGGCAGATGGTCCTCGGCCAGTTGCCCGGTCCACAGATCGATGTCGTCGACGCTTGCGTACAAGCTTTCCAGAGCAGCGACGGTCTGCGAATTCGAGCTGATGGCGGCGAACGAGGTTACCGGCGCCAATCCGAAATCGATGCGCGTTTGATTGTAGCTCGGCAGGCCGTGATCGCGGCCGCGTTGAATATTCAATGCCGCCAGGTCGAATCCACCGGCGCCGGGCGGTCCGAAGAGGAAATTGCGCACGTCGTCGACCAACTGCGTATCGACTTCTTGCATCGTTTGCGCGGCCAGGCCGCGCAGGATCGAATCGATACCTTCCTGCATCACATGCGTGGGGTTGAAGAAGGCGTCGCGCAACTGCAAGTGGCCCGCCGCAATCTCCTGGCCGCTAGCGTCGAGCCGCAGTAGTTCGGGCGAAAGCATGCTGTGGCCGAGCCGATAGACGCCGGTCGAGAAAATATTCGAAACGGCCGGATTCACGTTCGGCTGATAGCCGGCATAGGCATCGAGCGCGCCGAAGCCGAGTAACGCCGGCAAAAACTCGTTGTATGTGATCGCCTGCATTTCGGCGCCCACAATTTGCCTCGCCTGCTGATAAATTTGCTCGTCGTTCCACGTGGGGTTTTCCGCAGCGATTTCGTCGGTCAGGCGATTGTGCTCCCGCACGAAGAGCGTATGCATCACCGTGAGGCCCGATTGCTCGTTGGCGCGAACATCGCCGGCCAAAAACAAACTGGGCGAGGGACCACCGGCGTTCGGCAACCCGGCCGTGTTGAACGGCAACAAGTCGCCGGCGCTCATCTTCAGCTTGCCGCCCACGCCGGTGCGCAGCTCCGCGGCGCGGATGTCGTCGGAACCGTACACGTTCGAAGCGTCGATGAACGATGTGATCTGGTTGATCTGCTGGCGAGGGTTATCCGTGCCCGTTCCCGAAGCGGGATCATAAACCGAGCGATCCATGCCGATTTCGACCGTGCCGGTGTGGAACGGATCGAAATCCGGATCGCCCGCGTCGACGGCAATGGGGAATGGTTCGGCCGGTTCGGCGCCGGGTGTCAGGTCGACATCGTGGTCGAGGAATTGTCCCCACTGCCACACGAAGTCGGTCAGGAAACGGTCGTTTTCGATCGAACCGCTTTGCGCCGCCATGACGTTGCTCACCGTGCGAGCCGACGGCCGATCGGCGCCGGCGGGCGACGAAATGCCGTCGGCATAATCGACCGTGGTCTGGCGCAGCAACTGCGTTCCTGCCTGGCCCCAATCGGCATGCAACAGGTTGTTGCCGCCGCCGTCGATGGCGCGGAAGTCGGCCGCCATCAACAGACGCTCTTCGCACGATTCGAGCCGCAAGCGGCGTTGGCTACGAAGGTTGAATCCGCGCTTTCGCGCACGCGGGCCATCGGCTGCATGGCCTGGTTGCTTCTCTGGCCGCATGCGCTAAATTCCCCCGGAATTGCTGCTTGTGCTCAGTTCGGTTGTAACGGCTTTTCCGATTAGATCGGCATTTTCGGCGTTCCGTTCCAGTCTAGTTGCGGGTTCAGAATGTGTCAAAAACTCGGACGAATCGAACGACGTTCTCGCCACGAAATGTGCGAAAACGCCCAGGGGATTTTCCTGGTGCTGTCGCCAGGTCGATTGCCCCGCGGGATCACACTCCTCCCAGGTGGGGCTCGCGTTTGCGTTCGACGCTAGGGAATAGCCCATTGCCCAGGCCCACGTCGCTGCCGGCGATGGTGGCGGCGTTAGCGCCAACAACTCGGCGGCAAACATGTTGGCCTCATCTTGATTGAGCGAAGTTGCTAAGCCGATCGCCGTATGCGCGACTTCAAACACATCGGCAAGTTGAATCTCGACGCCTGGCGGCAAGACCGATCCGATCAGCACGGGGTCGTTGTTCGGATAGGCGGACAGCCCCCGGTCGATGCCGGTCGCCAGGCGGGCGAGCAGCGCGGCGTCGAAGCTGCTGTACTGGCCGTTGCCCGAAGCGTCGCCCGGCAAGCCGACTAGCTGAACACCGCGATCGCCGCGCGCGGGGATTTGGCCGTCGTTCAACTCGGCCTGTTCGAACTCGATGATCTGGCTGTCGCCCAGCGGGGCAGCGATGGGAATTGACGCGGCCAGAACGAACAGCTCGCGACCGCCCGCAGGGAGCGGCGTCGGCCCCGAGAGACCAATGTCGACGAGGCCCGGTTCGCTCAGGTCGAGTTGGTCGATCTCCCAACCGATGGGGAATGGCTCGTTAAACACGGCGTCGACGATGGTCAGCAATCGAGGATTGAATCGAATCCGCAGGTCGATCTCCTGCACACCGTCCGCGTCGTCGATTGTCACGGCGATTCCGTCGTTTGTCACCGTTGCGGCCTGGCCGCCAGCTTGGGTGGCGAAGTCGACGATTCGCACGGTGCGCATCTCGTGCGCATCGACTTCCAACAACTCGATAAAGTCGCCACCAGGTTGGCCGTCGTCGTCGCCATCCAGGGCTTCGCCAGTAGTCGAGACCGCGCCGTCTGCTCGGCCCGACAGCGTAATGGTATACTGGCCCGGCTCGAATGGTCCGCCGGTTTTGATCCATTCAAGCCGGGTCCTCGCTTCGTTCCAGAACACCGAGCCGCTCAGCGCGCCGGCCGATTGGCTCACGACGCTTAGGTCGGCGGGAGTTGGGTTTTCGAAGGTCTCGTAGAGATTCCACAGGCTATCGTCGATCGGTCGATTCAACTCCAAGACGAAGCCGGCGTTGTGTGTGCGCACTTCCAGCACCTGAAACGTATTCGGATCGGCACGAAACTCGGTCGGCGAGGGAACGCTGGCGCGCCAGCTTTCGGGTAGCAGGCCGAAGTGCGCGCCCGAGATACGCTTGAGCGAATCACCCTCGCCATCGGCTGCCAGGGGCCAAGGCGCCTGGTCGCGATAGGCGACCCGATCTTTCAATTCGTCGGGCACAAAATCTCCGTTTGTGTCGGTCGTCGTCGCCGGGCCGACGAGTTCGATCAGATCGCCGCGGTTGCTCAGGCCGCCTTGATAGCCAACCAAAATTTGTGCCGATTCGGGCAGGTCGTAAGCCGCTCGAAAGGCCGCGATCTTTTCCGCCACGGCTTGCGGGTCTTCGTCAGCGGCCATGATCGGATCGAGCGATATCACGACGATCGCCTCGCCTGCGACAATCTGCGTTGCCGCTGGAAACTCGTAGTCCACACCGCCTCGCAGCCGCCACCCTGCGAGCTCTTGGGCGTCGCTGCCGCCGTTGAATACTTCGATGAATTCGAAAGCGTCGCTGCCCGCCGGTTCGCCCGAGTTGTAATGCAGTTCGCTCACAAACACGTTGGGAATCACCGGCCCCGGGTTGGCCGCGTCCGGTGAGAGATCGGTCATTGCAAACAGCGGCCCTGTCGCATTGGGCCAACGCCCGAGCGCCACGCCATCGGCTGTACCGCCGAATTCGACGAAGTCGATGATGCGGTCAATCGCGCCCATTCCGTCGACGGCGTAGAGACCCAACGATTCACCATTGGCGCTCAGTTGAAAGTCGGTCGGGCTCGCGCCGCCGCCCGGATTGAAGTCGTTGGCGCCGAAAACAAGGTAATCACCGGCCGCGAGGATCGAGCCATCCGGAATGCGAAATTTACGTGGCTCGGTCACCGTATCGCTCAGATACCAACCCGATAAATCGAGCGGTGCAAAGCCGGTATTGTACAGTTCGACGTAGTCGTCCTGCCCACCGGCGGCGTTGGCCAAGATTTCGTTAATCACGATCGGAATCGCCTCGTCGTGTCCGGCTCGGCCAGGTGAACCGAGCCATTCGAGGCTGGCTTGCCAATTGTCGGGGTCGTCGTAGTCGCCCAGCGGATCGCGAACTTGCAGTGTGGCGCCGTTTCCGTCGGCAGCTTGGGGCCAGAGTCCGTCATCCTGGTAGCTGAAACTCAGTAGCGACTCCAATGCCGCATCGACGAGCGTGAGTGTCTCGCCGCCGTTGCTCAGCGTTCCGGCATAGGGCCCGACAACGCGGCCTGCATCGCCATGCCGCGCGGCAAAGGCGCTCAAGTTGCGCGCCAGCAACACGAAATCGTGTGCCGCGAGCGTTAATTCCGGAAACGTGAAATCGATGCCGTTCGTGAACTGCACGCCCGCCAGATCGAGCGGCTGGTCGGAAATGTTTTGAAACTCTACAAACTCGAATTCGTCGGCATCGGCAAAGCCGGCTGCGAGTTCCGCCGATGTGGGATCGAGCGGATGATAGTCGATTTCGGTGATCCGAAGGCCGTCGAGAACGGAGAAAGCGTCGGCGGCGAGCAACGCTCGCGGTTCGAGTCGCTCGACGCGCAGGGCCGGCCGGCGAACTCGATTACGCCGCGGCGCGGTCACGGCCTTGCTATAGTTTGGGAACTGTTTTTCCACCATGTCGCCTCGATCTTCGCGGCTCGCGTAAGTGCCATCGTAGGCTGAATCGCGGGGATTTGCATCATTTTTCGTCGATTTGCGAGGAAACACATCGACGGCGGCGACACGCTTGACGGCAACGCAACCCCCTACCACACTAAGGGGGTGTTAGACGGCTTCCCGCCTTGCTCGGCGTTTTTCCATGATCAAACGATACAGCCACGTTTCGCTCTTGCTCGTCGAAGATAGCGAGTCGGATGTCGCGCTGATCCGCACGCTCCTGGAAGAGGTCGAGGGCGGAGATTTCTCCGTCACCGAGTGCCATTACCTGCGCGATGCAGTTGAGTTTCTGGGGCATTCGACGCCCGAGGTTGTGTTGCTCGACCTCGGCCTGCCCGATTCCGAAGGGTTGGATGCCGTTAAGAAATTGTACGCCAGTTCCCCCGACACGCCCCTGGTTGTGCTGACAGGAAATCTCAACGAACAATTGGCGATCGACGCCTTGCGTGTTGGGGCACAAGACTATCTGGTCAAGGGCGCGATCGATGCCGATCGTCTCGGGCGATGCGTGCGCTATGCCATCGAACGCAAAGCCGCCCAGGTGGAATTGAATCGCCTGCGGGAAGATGTGGCCCAATTATCGAATCGGCAGCAGCAATGGGTCGCCCAGGAACTGCACGATGGCCTGGGACAACACCTGACGGGGCTGGGTATGATGGCCAAGAGTTTGCAGCGGAAACTGCAAGTCGACGGCTCGCCGTATGCCGATTTTGCCGACGAGTTCGCCTCGCTGATCGGCGAAGCACAACAGATCGTGCGGCGCCTGATTCGCGGGCTCGATCCGGTCGACATGTCGCCCGGCGGCTTGCGGCAGGCCTTGCAGGCCCTGGCAAATTCCACGAGCCAACAGTGTGGAATCGCGTGCCGTTTTGATTGCGCAGACGATCTGCCGGTCGAAAACCATCACTTGGCCGTGCAGCTTTACCGCATCGCGCAGGAAGCCGTGCATAATGCGGTAAAGCACGCCGCGACACCGACGATTGAATTGAAGTTGGCGCAGAGCGACGTCGAATTGTTGGTCGAAGTTTGCGATCACGGCGTCGGAATTCAAAGCGATGAGGCGCGTCGCGAGGGGAGAGGAATGCTCATTATGAGTTATCGAGCCAGCACCGTGCACGGCGCGCTGGAATGCATTTCGGCGCCGAACGAAGGAACGATCGTTCGCTGCCGCGTGCCCGCGATCGAGTTGGCCCGGCCGGTAAGAAATACCACAGGGAACGGAGAGTAGTGATGCGTAAATGGGTGGCGCGGGTCATGATCGTCGACGATCATGCGTTGATACGGCGCGGTTTGGTCGAATTGATCGACAACGAGCCTGATCTCGAGGTGTGCGGCGAAGCGGAAAACGCCGCCGACGCGCTGGCTCTGACCGCCAGCGCCAAACCTGATCTGCTGGTCGTCGATATCTCGTTGGGCGGAATGAATGGGCTGGAGCTGATCAAACGCTTGCGTGCCCGCGACGAGAACGCCAAGATTCTCGTGCTTAGCATGCACGACGATGAACTCTACGCGGAACGGGCCTTGCGCGCCGGGGCGACCGGCTACGTGAACAAGAACGAACCTCCAGACCGGCTGGTCGACGCCATGCAATCGGTCTTGCGCGGCGGCACGTCCTTTGCGCCCGCAATCACCTCGCGGTTGTTGCAGCGGTCGGTCGGCAAGGTCAGCAGCGATCGCGATTCGTATACGGGCCAGTTGTCGGACCGCGAATTGGAAGTCTTCGAACTCATCGGCCAGGGCGTATCCACGCGCGAGATCGCTGAAAAATTGCACTTGAGTGTCAAAACGATCGAAACCCATCGCGAGAAAATCAAGGCCAAGCTCAAGCTGCGCAGCGGTGTCGAACTGGGACGCGCCGCCGTGCAATGGGTGTTGGAACAAGCTTGAATTCGGCCACCGTGGGAAAACTCGGCGCATACGCCGTTACTGCCGGCGGGCGATCTTCAAGAGTTCTTCGGTCGGGATTTTCTTCGAGTGCAGCTTGCCGTCGGGATCGCGCTGGATGACGTAGATCACCTCGGCGTTTTCCGGACCGCTGCGCACAACCATGCGGCCGCCGCGCGCCAGTTGTTCGAGCAACGCGTGCGGCGTCGTCTTCGGCTCGATACTCACGACGATAATATCGAACGGTTCCAGGTCGCTGCAGCCCTGCATCGCCTCGGCATGGCGCACGTCGACGTTTTCGTAGCCGAGCTCACTCAACGTACGCCGAGCACGAGCCGCTAACGTCGCATCGTCTTCCACGGCGTAGACCTTGGCGACCAGCTTGGAAAAGACGGCCGCCGCGTAGCCGGTGTCGCTGCCCACGTTCAACAGGCGGGCATTCGGCTGAGGCTCGGCCAATTCGGTCATAGCCGCGAGCACTTGCGGGCGGAGCATCGTGCGTCCCTGGCCCAGGTCCACTTCACGATCGTCGTAAGCGGTCTTCAGCTGATCGCGCGGCACGAAGTATTCGCGTTCGACCGAGCGGAAGGCGCTGAGCACACGCGGATTGGCAGCGTTGCTCGCTTCGAATTGACGCACCATTTCGCCGCGCCGCTGTTTGAAGGGGAGTTGAGGGCGTGCTTTCGTGGCAAACTTGCCGTCCTTCCATGTTGCTCTTTCCGGCTCCCTATCGCGCGAGTGTGATTCATCCGCTGCAACGCGGTCGTAATGTAGTTCCGGACGACGAGCCAAGGCCGCCTCCAAGGCTGATTGATCGGCCGGGCTCGCCGGCATGCCCGACAGACGCGCTTGTCCCGGCGCCGAGGCGCCCGATGGCGTCGTGCCGGTTGGTTGTTGAGAACGCGCGGGCAGGAAGCCAGCCGGCTGAACCTGGGTCGCGGCTACCGGCGCGGAAGCATTCATGATCGCCGCCAGCTCGCTCGTCGAGGCCGCAGGCCGATCGTCCGAGTTCGACATGGCCGTTCGGACGAGAAAAAATAGCAGCCAGGCCGTGCCGCCACCTCCCCAGAGGAGAACGGCCAAAAATTTTGCTTGTGCATTGACTTCCCGTTGTCTCGCGGTGCGCATGTGTCTTCTCTCGGGTCTGCGTGAAGATGTCTGAAGGTGTATCCCCGCCATGTGTCTGCCCCCGCCGACCTTGCCACATTCCAACCGCCCGACTCTCTCTTGGAACGATTCTTATTGTCGTCGCTCGGCACGGTTCGCGAACATCGGGGGACGTATGGAGTTGCGCCCGAGTTATGCCCTTTGCCGTGATGGGGGAATCCCCGATTGAGTACGGCGCTGCGGTAAGAATCTGGCGTGGATCGCCAGATCAATTGGTTCCAAGCTGTTTACAACGGCATTGTCCTGGTATGTTGCAAGAACCCGGTGCGCGGTTGGAAACCCTGTCGGATCAACACGCGCGTCACGTTGAGCCTTCACGATGAGCACCCAGCAAAGCACGTTGAATGTCTTGCTCGTGGAAGACAGCCCTTCCGATGCGCATATTTTGCGTATGGAACTCGACGAGCTCGAAGGTGAGCCGATCGTTTTGCGTCATGTCGATCGGCTGGGCGCTGCGCTCGCGGAGTTTGAAAAGTCGCGCTTCGATGTCGTGTTGCTCGACCTGGGCCTTCCCGATAGCCAGGGCATCGAAACGCTCACCACGCTGCGCGGGCAAGTAGAAGAGGTCGCCATCGTCGTGCTCACCGGGTTAAACGACGAAGCGATCGGCCTGGAAGCGATCCGCAAAGGCGCCCAAGATTACCTGGTCAAGGGGCAGATCCACGGCGAGTTGTTGTTCCGCTGTGTGCGTTACGCCGCCGAACGAAATCGGCTGGAACTGACGATTCGCCGCACCGAGGAAGAATTTCGCATCGCCCGGCGAATTCAAACGAGCCTGTTCCCCGATGCGGCCCCGCAGGCCCCGGGGCTCGATATCGCCGGACGCTCGCTACCGGCCGAAGCCACCGGCGGCGACTATTTCGACTACTTCTCACTTGCAGGCGGGCAGCAAGCGATCGTCGTAAGCGACGTTTGCGGCCATGGTTACGGCCCGGCAATCTTGATGGCCGAAGTACGCGCTTACCTGCGCGCCTTTGCCGAAACGACGGACGATATTGCGGAAATTCTGACGAAGACGAACCGCCTGCTCACGCGCGATTCGCCCGACGAACGCTTTGCCGCGCTCTTTTGCGCCAGCATTGCCCCCGATTGCCGGTCACTCGCCTTTGCGGGGGCAGGTGATCGAGCTTTTCTCTTCCACGCCGACGGCAGCTTGGATCGACTCAGAGCGACCGGCTTGCCGCTAGGGATCGATCCCGATGCCGAAGTGGGGCGTGAATCGGTCGATAGCTTGTCGGCCGGCGATGTGTTGCTGCTGCTGACCGATGGCCTGATCGAAACGCTTGGGGAAGACGGCATTTTCGGCGAGAAGCGGATTTGCGATGTCGTGGTCCAGAATCGCCATGCGTCGGCCGATGCCATCATCGACGCGCTCTTTCAAGCTTCTGCCGAACATGGCCGGGGCGAGGCGCAGCGCGACGACTACACGGCGGCCGTTGTGAAGATCCTAGACGTTGGCGGGGGAGTCGGATAAGCTAAGGGGCGGGGTAGCACTCGGTTGTCTGATCGTACCCACCTCTTCCAGCGGATTTCCAGAATGGAAAGATCTGAGTTTTTTGATCAAGAAACGGTCGACGATGTGACCGTTATCACGCTCGATGGCAAAGAAGTCCTCGATCGCGAGAAGCTATCTGAGTTGCGCGAGGCGATCTCGTCGCTCGTCGACCAGGAGCACCCCCACAAGCTACTCGTTGACTTTGGCGGCGTTCAATACTGCACGTCGGAGTTCATCGGCGTGCTGATCCGAGCCCATCGAAGGCTTGCCCAAGACAATGGGCGCATCGACCTCTGCAATTTGCAGCCGACCATTCACGAGGTTTTCAAAACCTTGAATCTCGATGGCACGATGTTCCGCATTCACGACACGCGCGGAACCGCCCTGACTGAACTGCAGCAGTGCTAGAGACAAACAGGCTTTGTGTAGGCAATAAACTGCGCCAAGTCGCGTGAATTCAGGGGGAAGCCGCAGCTACAGCGATCGCCCCTGAAGGCGAGGCGGTCGTTGCGTGGGGCGGCGGTGAAATTCGCTGAATCGCGTTTCCAGGCGGCGCAGGCTGCGCTGCAATCTTAGTGAAAACTCGCGGTACGCGGTCGACGCTTCGTCGACCAGCGGCTCCTCGCTGCGCGCGATGCCGAGAGTTTCAACACGCGATGATTTCGCCTGGTATTTCATCGTTCGTTTCCGTCCTTTACGTGGCGAGAAGAAGAAACTCAAGCAGCCAGCCACTTGCTTCTAATACGTAAGATGCGCACGAAAGGTTCAGGGTTCACCAGCGCGGCGAGAATTCAGCCTGGCGCTCGGCTTGCACTAATCCTCGATTAAATCGAGCGTTCGCTGCTGGTCGGCCTCGATATCGGCTTCCAGCTTTTCGACTTTCGCCCGAGCGTCGGGCGGCAGCAGCCGTTTGGCCTTTT
>JAGQOS010000124.1 GCA_020427265.1 Planctomycetales bacterium | reverse complement strand
GATGCCGAAAATGTAGATATTTCCGCGACCGACTTTTCTCGCTTGATCCAGTTTGCCAAAGACAACGACGTGGGCCTCACGGTCGTCGGGCCCGAAGCTCCTTTAGCTGCCGGCATTGTCGACGCCTTTCAGGACGAAAAATTACGCGTCTTTGGCCCCTCAAAGGCAGCGGCGGAACTCGAAGCGAGTAAGGTCTTTTGTAAACAAACACTGCGACATGCCGATGTCCCTGCGGCCGATTATCGCGTGTTTCGCAGCGCTGCGAGCGCAATCACTTACTTGACGGAACGTGAAGACTGTCCCGTGGTCGTCAAGGCCGATGGCCTGGCTGCCGGCAAAGGCGTGATGGTCTGCGCCAATCGCCAACAGGCGGTGGCGGCCGTTGAACGGATTGCCCAGGAACGCGAGTTTGGCGACGCCGGCAATCAGCTCGTCATCGAAGAGCGGCTACAGGGCCAGGAAGCGAGCGTGTTGGCCATTACCGACGGTCGCACAATCGTTACATTGCCGCCGGCGCAAGACCACAAACCGGCCTACGATGGCGACGAGGGGCCCAATACGGGCGGCATGGGTGCTTACTGCCCCACGCCACTGGTTACCGACGCGATGCTGCAGGAGATTGAAGAGAACGTTCTGGTGCCGACCGTGCATGTCATGAAACGCACCCGCCGGCCCTTTCGCGGTGTGCTCTATGCCGGGTTAATGGTCACGAACCAAGGTCCCAAGGTCCTGGAATACAACGTTCGCTTTGGCGATCCGGAATGCCAGCCGTTGTTGATGCGGCTTAAGAGCGATCTGGTCGAAGTAATGGAAGCGACCGTCGATGGAAAACTCGATCAAATCGAGCCAGTCCAATGGGACCCGCGGCCTTCGGTCTGCGTTGTCATGGCGAGTGAAGGTTATCCGGACAAGTACGAGCGAGGTTTTCCGATTCGCGGACTTGAAGAAGCAGCCAAGATCCCGGGCGTGAAAGTATTTCATGCAGGGACAGCCTTGGCCGATGGCCAAGTCGTTACCGACGGCGGTCGCGTGCTCGGTGTAACGGCCATCGGCGAATCGATCTCGGCCGCCAAGCTTCAAGCTTATACAGCCGTTAAATGTATTCGCTGGCAAGGCGCTTGGTGCCGCAAGGACATCTCCGATAAAGCGCTCGGTTAGAGAAGCAGGAGGTGCGAATGTCGCCAAGCAATCGGCATTCCGATGAATCGACGTCGCGGCGGAGTTTTCTCGTAGTCTGCGAGGCCGCGATCATCGGCTCCTTTCGGATACCTTCGCTCGAAGGAGCCCAGCCCTATGCCGGCGAGGTCGAAGCGTGTGGGCCCGATCCGAGTTTTCCCAGCGACGCTCGCGTCTTACTTGCACGCCCTAAATTTAGCCAAAATCGAAAAGTCTTGGTGTGGCTGGAAAGCAAGGATGGCGAGGCCGTGCTCATGCGTTGGCGCATTGACGACGACGCCGACCGTGTAGAAGCAGAGCGGTTCTATCAGCACTTCCACGAACGTAGTTGGTACACGTTCGAAGAATTGAAGGCGACACCCAGAAGAGCCGGCAGCTTTGTAATTCGCACAGACATTCTACCGAAAAACTGGCTCTACCTCGGTTCTCGCGACGAGTCCCTGGTGTTCGGCGCGGACGATCAGGTGAAAATCTACTTCCCTGATCCGGCTGATGCCGTCGTGTTTGACCACGACACAGCCATTTACTGGGTGCTCAGGTTGATGGATTTCTATGAGTTCGGCGAAGATGAAGCGAGCTTCTTCGAAGCCGTACCGCGCGACGAGGCGCTGGCCGAATACACACCGGCAGCCGTCTCGATCGACGAGCATCTCGATCGACTGCGTAACGTTGGCGACGTCAAGCAACTTCCCATCACCGATTCCAAGCCGGAAGCCTGAATCCTGTGGATGCGCCAAGGGACTCGTTTTCGCAGTGAGTTTGGCGGCGTCGATCGGAGCTTTCCGAATTGGCAGTCGCTAACGAATGTACCATTCGCCGATGCACATCAACGGGACAGTTCGATCGCGACTTGCGGGTGCAGGCTACGGCAGAACGACTACTTCTCCGCCGGCGCGAGTGCCGAGTTGATTGAATAGCTTGAATTCGATCGACTCTTCGATGAAGTGCACGCTGCCGTCGCCCAGGCAAAAGAGTGCGCCACCAGGATGCAGGCTTTTGAATCCGATCGAACTTCCGTGTGGATTCACGCCGTGGTTGGTTCCGCTGGATGCCCCGGTTTGAGGCAACTGGTTCTCCGGCACTTCGTAATTCAAGGGCACGTTGGTCTTTGATAGCGGCATATTGGCGCCGAAGGCCATGTTGTGGATCGTGGTCTTGGGCAACGTTTCGCCCAGCATGATTGTGTTCGAGAGACCGTCACGAACATCGGCAAAGCGGACGGAGACTGGCCAGCGGAAAAACATGCCCGGCCCGTCGCCATACTGCCCATAGTTATTGCCTTGGCAGCAGTAATTGTCTGGGCGCGGTTGAGTCGAGTCGGGCACTTCGTTGTGTTGGCAGAAGTCGCGACACGCGCCGTAGTAAGTTGGTCCTGCGTTGCCTGGATACCACAGTGCCATCGATCGACCAGGCGAACCAGGGCAACATTCACAGCGTTCCGCCAAGACACCTTCGGATCCAGCGGGATCGCTCGGGCATATGAATGTCGGCACGAGCGTCGTCATCGCTTGTTGATTGGCGGCTGATGTTGAGGCCGCATCGAACTTGAAAAGATCATAATGGCCTTGCCGCTCGATGTGCGGCAGGATCATCATCGCCCAGGTTACCGTGGCGCGGTTCTTTCCAGGTAAGAAGTCAGCATGCGTATAGGTGCTTCCCCACGGGAGCATGCCGTGCGCGTCGGCGTAATTATGGTTGGCTAATCCAAGCTGCTTTAAGTGATTCGTACATTGAATGCGTCTCGCCGCTTCGCGCGCACTCTGCACGGCCGGTAGTAGCAGCGCAACCAGGATTCCGATGATCGCGATCACGACCAAGAGTTCCACGAGCGTGAAGCCGGCGAATCGAATCAACGCGCAAGGCTGCGACCGGATGGTAACGGAAATTGGGCGATTTCGGGCGTCCGGAGTGCAAGGCATATGCTAGAGCCAATCGGACAGCGGCTGGAAATAGAAACAGATGGAGAAAGGGATAAGAAGCTCGACAGATTATAGCCGGTGCGAGTCGACCTTCTCAACTACGAAATCCTCGCGGCTGCCAGCGTCGGGCGCATGTCATCCCTGCTCCAGGTCTTCGCCGTAGCCGGGCGGAAAGGGGCCGTTGCCCATTGGCTCTTCGTTTTCGACGCCGAACTCTTCCAACCAAAAGGCGACCTCGGCGTCGGTCGGCGTCGCTTCGCGATCTATCGTCGCCCCCGCACCCGCCGCACCCGCGGCTGGCCGCGACTGCAGTTCGCGATACCAAATGTCGCTATCGACCCGCCCTGCCCCGCGTTGGCGCGCTGCCCGCTGAATACGATGGTCGCTCGACACAACCAGTAACTGCTTTGGCTGTCGGTGATCTTCGATCAATAGTTCGATCAGTTCGTCGGCGTCGGCGTGTCCACGCGCAAATCGCACATGGATGAGGCGGTGACGCATCGAAGAGGGCAAGCCCGGCGGCGCTCCGGCGGCGTCAAAAACAACGAGCGTCCGACGACGCTCTTTTTCCTCGAGCCGATCCGCCAACGCATTGAGCAGTGCCATCCGAGAATGATGGAAGGCATGTTCGCCGGTTACGTCGCCAAACACGCCAGAAGCGTGTAGCAGATTGTATCCGTCGATGAGCAGCAAGATGGGTACGCGAAAAGACACGGTTTTTCCTTCGGCACCATGGCCCAGGCGAGCAATTCGACCGGTCGCGACATCCAGGAAAGATGGAGGAGAGTCGACACAAACTATCGTAGAAGGCAAGCCCCGCCTGGGCAACCTCGGCCCCGTACCCGGCAACGATCAACGCATTTGCATTAATTGGAAGGCCTGAGTAATGAAAATGGGCTGCTACAAAACTCGGGACCAACCGGGTATGATAAGGGCGGCGGCGAGCGGATGACCTTCCCCTTTATTCCTTCTTGGTGGATGCGGAGACGATGAGCACGGCTTTTGCGCATGAGGCACGGACCACGAGCATGAATCGAGACGACCTGGACCTGAACGAATACGAGCCACGGATGAATCGGCCCGTGCGGATCAAGATTGCCGACTTCCAACGCGAAGAGCGTCCGAAGCACGTCATCGTTTCAGACCAATTCGACGAAGAGACGCTGGAAGAAATGGCCGGCACGGCCGACATGATCCGCATGCTGGCCAAAACCCGGCAGGGGCATTCGTTCTTGCTCAACCTGCTGCCGCACAAACGGGCGATGCTCTACTTTACACAGCCTTCCACCCGCACGTTCTTGTCGTTTATGGCCGCCTGCCAGATACTTGGCATCACATGCAACGAAGTGCGCGACCCCTCGACTTCGTCGGAGGAGAAAGGCGAATCACGATTTGATTCCATCCGCACGTTTAGCAGCTATTTCGACGTGATCATCATGCGCAGCGTGCTCTCGCGTTTTGCCGAGTGTTGCGCTTATTTGATGAACGACCTGGAAGACTTTAATCACCGCAGCATTCCAATCGTAAACGCTGGATCGGGGGCCGACGAGCATCCCACGCAGGCGCTGCTCGATATCTATACCTTGCAACGCACGTTCAAGTTTGAAAGTACGATCGATTCGCGCCGCACGATGAGCTACGAATCGCTGCGCCGCAATCCACAATACGCCGGTTTGACCCGCGGGCTTTCGGGCAAAGTGTACGGATTCTGTGGCGACATTGGCCGCGGACGCACGGTTCGTTCGTTGGCGAATTTGTTGTCGCTCTATCGCGATGTGACGATGGTTTTCGTTTCGCCCGATCACCCCAAGCTTTCACTCAAGCCCGACTTGGAACAAAAGCTGTTGAATCGCAACGTGCGGCTGCATCAGGTCGATTCGTTCGAGGAGCAGATAGACGGCCAGCCGGTCATCGAAATGCTCGACGCGCTCTACATGACGCGTATCCAACGCGAGCACGATGACCCGAACGACGCTGGTGCGTACCAAGGGATTGATTTCCGAAAGTACTGCCTGACGACGGAGATGGTCGCCCGCATGAAGGATTATGCAGCGATACTGCACCCGTTTCCGCGCGACAAGAACTTCGGCGAGATTCCGCCGGAGATCGACAACGACCATCGCGCCATGTACTTCCGCCAGGCACGCAACGGGATGTGGATTCGGGCCGCCGTCCTCGCGTCGCTGTTCGGCGTCGACCGCCAAATCAGCCGCTACTTCCAGAGCGAATACACCGAGCGGCACGACTACAATGAGGACGTGCTGTAGGGTTCGCGCTGGAAAGACTCGTCGAGTCCCTGTTTTCGTGGCGACAAATTATGGCGGACACTTCGGACGAAGCGCTGGACGTTGGGCTGCTCCGTTTTCCGGCTGCGTGTCGCAGACAATCCAATAATCTATGCGTGAGCGTATATCGGAAGGAACGATGAGACGCCATCGCCTACGGCTTGCCGTTAAACAAGGGCGTAACCAGAGACGCGATTGTTAAACCAACTCGCCCAGCGGGCCGTCGCCGCAGTAGTCGGCGTTGCCGAACGAGTCGAGCGGGTGCCCCATGCCGGCGGCGAGCGACAGCAGCAGCCGATTATGCGGCACGTTGTTGAATTTTAGCGAACGGCCCATACGGAAGCCGAGCCCCTGGCCGACCAGAACGAACGGAATGTTGTCGAGCGTGTGCGAGTTGCCCTGGCCTAGCTCGTTCGTCCACATGATCGTCGTGTGGTCGAGCATCGATCCGTCGCCGCCCGGTTCTGGTGTTGCGGCCAGGCGTTGGGCGAGATAAGCCACTTGCTCGCAATACCATCGATTGATCTTGGTCAATTTGTTTTGCGATTCGTCATCGCTATCGGGTTTATGCGACAGGCCATGATGCCCTTCTTCGATGCCTAGCCAGGTCATTCGCGCCTGGCCTACGGAATTGGTAATTTGCAGCGTGGCGATTCGCGTGAAGTCGGCCAGGAAGCTATTGACCATCAGATCGATCTGCATCTTGCAGATGCGCGGCAGGTTGTTGTTTTCCTCTTTCACGCCCGGCTCGAGTTGTGGAACGGGATGATCGAGTTCCGTACGGCCGGCGTTTTGCAATTCCTGTTCCATCCCCCGCACTAGCTCGGCATGTTCCTCGAGCAACCGCCGATCATCGGAACTGGCGAGCGAGCTAACCTTAGCCAGGTCGTCGCGCACATCGTCCAACACACTGTTGAGCGTTTCCCGGTCCTTCATTTGGCCGTACAGCTTTTGAAACATTTGATACGGATCGTCGACCGGCGCAATCGGCTTGTTCGCGCCGGCGTAAACCATGCGTGTCCAGGTGTCGGCCCGATCCGGCACCATTGCGCCAAATTCAAGCGAGCCGAAGCGGGTGCGCGACGCAGCATCTTTTTGCAATCGATTCTTAAGTTCCTGATCAATGGAGATTCCGGTCGACCAGCCAGCGGGCGTGTGCGAGCCGCCTTGGATGTTGCCGGGAAACAACTCGACTCCGGTCAATAAGCAGCCGATGCCGCGCATGTGGCTGTCGCCATCGCCGCGAATCTTGTCGGAGATGCCCCGCAGAATGAGCGTGTCCTTTTTGAACGGTTCGAGCGGCGCGAGGATCTCCTTAAGCCGGAAGTCTTCGCCTTGCGCATCGGGCCAGAAATTCTTCGGCACGATTCCATTGGGGCTGAACACGACCACCATGCGTCGCTTACGTGTTCCTTCGGCGGCCAAACCGAGGCTCGGCAGATTGAGGACGAACGGTGCGGCGGCCGCTCCGATTCCAAGGTGACGAAGAAACGCGCGTCGGTCCGATGCGAAACTCATTGTGTTGATTCCTGGCTCAAACTAGAAACTCTGGTTCAGTTCGCCGACGCCACCGTCGGCGATTTGCCGGATGACATGGCGGTTGTCGTTACAATCTCGACCAGCAGCTCACGAATGCTGTAGCCACTGCTCGAAAAGTGCTCGCGAAGTCGCTCGGGTTGTTCGGCCCCGTAAGCGAGGATGGGGTGACGAACGACGTGTTGTAGCATACGCTCCACGAACGCCGAATGGGCCTCTTCGCTGTTGGCGACAAACTTGGCCAAATCCTTCGCCCCTTGGAATTCGATTCGCTGGGCATCGAGCGTTTCGTACTCGCCCGAAGCGTCGATCGGCTTATCATTTTCTACATTGCGATACCTGCCCACGGCATCGTAGTTTTCGAGCGAAAACCCCAGCGGATTGATCATCTGATGGCACGACATGCAGACTTGTGCCCGCGTTTGTTCAACGACTCGCTCACGCGTCGTAAGATCCGGCTTTAGGTCGGGGCTTGTTGGCGCCACGGCGATTGGAGGCGGTCGCAACCGCCGGCCCAGAATGTTCCTCGCCAAGAACACACCTCGATGAATCGGCGAACTGGCGGCATGGTACGCGAGACTTGTCATCAGCAATGGATGCGACAGCACTCCGGCGCGTTGTTGACCATCGACGGGAACTTTCTGAAACGGCGCGTCCTCGGGAAGTTCAATCCCGTAGAATTTAGCGAGCCTTCCGTTTACATACAGAAACTCGGCGCTGAGAAGCTGCCGAAAATCGGACTGCTCGCCCCAAACGATGTCGTGAACAAACAGGTCGAGCGACTTGCGCAGGTCGCTCACCATTTGCTCATTGAATTCGGGATAGAGATCGTTGGCTTTCGAAACGTTGTTGACGCGTTCGAGGTCGAGCCAATAGTGGAAAAACTCATCGATCTTGCGATGTGTACGCGGATCATCCAGCAAACGGCGAACCTGCGCAAGCACTTGTTGGCGTGTTTCGAGCTGTCCGTTGGCGACCGCGGCTAGCAATGGCGCATCGGGCAGTGTGTCGCACAGAGCAAAAGAAATACGCGATGCACGGTCGAAGGCGTCAAATTTGCCGCCATGTGCTTCGTGGTAGAGAAAGCGCGGCGACTTGAGGGTAAGCAAAACGATTCGTTTCATGGCGACTGCCGGATCGTCCGACGCGTCGAACTGCCGGTCGATAAAGAACTTTCGCTGATCTTCCGACAGTGGACGTCGAAACGCACGCTGTACAAAACGAACCGCGAAGTCGTGCAATTTCGCCCTTCGATCTTCGGAATCGGAACGGCTCCCGGTGAGTTGATCCAAATGTGCGGCAATATAGCCAGCCGTTTCCAAGGCGGCGAACGTGGCGGCTTCGTCCCACGCGGCAGACACGGAATCGCCTCGTTCGTATCCCATGCTGCGATCATCAGGAGGAAACGGTGTGGAAACGACAAAAATTTCAGAGCCGCGGCGAGGGGCGAGAAACTCGGCTGGAATCGCCTCCTCGATATAGTGCGGGCGTTTCCAGTGCAGCGAGATCGCAGCCGTCTTTTCTCGTTTCGATTTGAAGGCTTCGAGTCGCAGCGGATAGGCGCGTCCGCCTAGCAGAAAAACTGTCTTTCGGTACTGCGATGAATCGCCGGAACGGACCCAGGCATCGATGAGCGGCAATTCGTTGTTGTTGAGCCACAGCCGCGCTCCGATCGATGTTTGGAGGACGATTTCGTATTCTCCGCTTGCCGGCGCGATGAGACTGCCGTCCCAGCGGGTTGAGAAGTCTTCCTGGCCTACACCCGGCGCGGCTTCATTCTCGCCGAAATCGAAATCGACTTGCTGATCGACACGTTCGACTTTGCGGTCACCGAGTTTCGGGTTGTTGAAATACTCGGCGCGCAAGCCTCGCTGGTCGTCGGGCTTTAGCGGCGGACGAAACGTTCCGACCAGATCGGCCACGGCGTGGCGGTACTCGTTGACCGTAAGGCGAGCCAGATCGACTCGCGGCTTCTTGTTCCTTACTTGGGCGGCAGGTGAATAGAACGCCTCGTAGATATATTGGGCAACGGCCTGCGCCTCTTCGCCGGCACAATCCTGCGGCGAGTCTTCAGGCATCTTTTCAACAATGTATTTTGTCAAACCGGAAAGCGGTCGATTGCCATGTAAGGGATTCGGCGTGGCATCGGGCACCCCTTCGCCGCGCGGGCCGTGGCATTCGGCGCATTGGGCGGTGAATATTTTCGCTCCGTCGGGGGCCGCGTGAACTGAGTTGAAAGCAACACCGGCTAGAGCGATCAACAGCGCAAGAAATGATGGTTTCATGACGCACCAACGTTGCAGGACGGCGGGATGGGAGCAACGCGAATTTGGTTTTCAGGTGGGAATCGGCAACGTATCCGATGGCGCTATTCTACGAAGTGCGATCCGGCCGGGTCAAGGTCGGCCGCTTGTCGCAGCAGCGGGCGAAGAATGAATAATCGCTAATGGGCCACGCGCCAGCGTGTGTGGAAGAGCCAAATCATTAGCCAAAGAAGCGTTAGATTGTGGAGAACGGCAAACGACAGAAAGCCGCCAACCACGGCCCAGTTGGCAAGTCGAGGTTCGACCTGCGGGAGTTGAAAATCGAGTGGCACACTAAAAATCGCCGCGAATGGGCTAACCAGGCCGGCTGTTTCCACCACATTGGTTTCCGACGCATTAGGAAAGAATGTGACCGAGAAATACCAGGCAGCCAGCGGCGCCGTGAAGAGTACAATCAACACCAGGTAACTGGTCATCAGGCTCAACGACGTGCGCGAAAAAATCACGGAACAGAAAAGCGCTGTCATGGCGGTGGTCAAGCAAGTGGCGACGACGATTAGCAGGTACAAACCGATCGCGTGCAAGTTGGTATAGAATCCCACGGGCATCACACACGCGAGAACGACCGGCCAAAGGAGAAACGAAGTTAACACGCTCGATACGCGCAGCCCCGAGACGAGCTTACCCCAAAGGATTTGCCACGGTGTGATGACTGTGGTCAACAGCAAATCGAGCGTCTGGCGCTCTCGTTCGCTCGTAACGGCGCCGGCGGAAAAGACCGGGCCAACGAGCATGTTGAATAGCACTACGTAGCTGATATACCAGGGCGTGTAATGCGGCGCGATGTAGAGGCAAACGGCCATCAATGGAATGGCGAGAAACATGCTCACTTGAATCACGAGCCGAAGCATCAACGTGCCTTGGCTGAAGATCTCGCTGCGCATTTCCTTATCGTAAACCGGATTTGCACCGTCGGCGATCAGGTCAGTGCGTTTGGCCGGGGCAAAGAGTTTGTCGGGAAATTGGTCGCGTTGAATGATCAGGCCAACCGCCTGTTGCGATTCGGCCTCCAGGTCGATCACATCCTTCCCTTCGCTGCCCACATCGGGCGGGTGCAATAGACGGCTGCAAGTATTCAAGAACAAGATAGCGCCGGCACCGAGCGCGATGGCCGGAAATACGGTAACGCTCAATACGAGCCGAAAACCACCGGCCGCTTCCAAGGCGCTCCACAATCCAACTCCCACAAGAGCCAACGGCAAAATGGTGAGATACGATACGACTAACGAGGCGGCCGTACGTTGAAAGTAGCTGCTCCAAGCCAGGCTAATCATGCCAAACAACGCTACCGAAGTGATTAGCCCCAGATAGGCGGCCAGCACTTCGTAAAGCGAGACGCCACCGAGCGGCAAGCACAGCATGACGATCGGCAGCGAACAGAAGATCAGAATCGCTAAATGGCAGAGCGATGCCAAGAGCTTACCGAATACGATCGCGCCTGGCCGCAATGGGCTGGCCAGCAACATTTCGTAGGTTGCCCGTTCCTTCTCGCCGGTTAGCGTGCCGGCAGCAAAGCTCGGCGCCATGAATGAAGCGAGCAGGTATTGTCCCAAGAAGAACAGGTTGACCAGTCGTTTAGCGTCTTCCGGGTTACGCGTCAGGTCGAGCGTTTTGTCGGCAGGCCAAGCCAGAAAGACGACACCGCCGAGCAGCCCTAGATAGATCGCCAATAACACGAAGGCCCGCGTCATTCGCAGGTTCACGAGCAATTCGCGTTGCAAGACGGGGTTTTCGACTAAGTACATGGCGCGAACTCAAGGAGTCGAAGTGTCCCGACACGGCGTATGACTTGCTGCCGCTGGTGAGCTGTTAGTAACTACGCGGCCGCACCGTGCCCTGGACTCGCGATGGCAACCCCATCAAACGTAAGAAACCTTCCGCGTCGTCCTGGTTGTAGTCTCCGCCGCCTTCCATGCTGGCGACGTCCGCATCGTAAAGACTTTGGGGGCTTTGCCGGCTGCGCACCAGGATGTTGCCCTTGTACAGATCGAGAGTCAATTCGCCGGTCACTGGCTCCTGCGCTGTACGAATGAACGACATCAGCGCGTCCATCTTCGGCACATACCA
>JAGQOS010000123.1 GCA_020427265.1 Planctomycetales bacterium | reverse complement strand
GGCCGTTAGGTAGAGTTCTTCGGCCGGGCGGCGCAGATAGCGCTGCACCAAATGATACGTGTGCTCGTTCTCCCACGATTCGCGCATCCACGTGGGCCAATAGGGATGTCGCAACGCGCTGCCGCCCATCAATCCCATCAAATGCTTTTCGATGTAGATCGAATCGGGGCGCAGATTGCGAATGTAGCGAAACCGCCCGTCGGTAATCGAACGAATCGGGTAGGGTGGACCTTCGGGAACATTGTTGTGCACGCCGTAAGCGAATTCGCGATGCGTTGTTTGCTCGCCCAGCAATACCGGCAAAAAACTGCGGCCGTCGAAGGCTTGCTCGGCGCTCTTGTCGCCGGCGGCTTGCAGCAGCGTGGGCAACACGTCGGCATATTGCACGATGGCGTCGGTGCGCGTGCCGGGCGCGATGCGATTCGGCCAGCGCGCTACCAAGGCCGTGTGCACACCGGTATCCCAATTCGTCCATTTGCAACCGGGAAACTGCGCCCCCTGCTCGGACGTGAACAAGACGCATGTGTTGTCGGCTTGGCCGCTCTCGTCGAGTGCTGCGAGGATCTGGCCCACCTGGCCGTCCATGTAGGTGATTTCGGCCAGGTAGCTGGCGAAGTCTTCGCGCGTCTTTTGTGTATCGGCGATGTTCGGCGGCAGGGCGATCTTCTTCGGCGGGTATTGCGAAGCATCGCCCATCACCCAGGGAACATGCGGCTCGACCAAGGCGATGACGAGACAGAACGGTTGCTGTCGGTCGCGCGTGAGGAACTTGCGCACCGGGCCGAGGTCGTGGGGCAAGGTCGGATCGCGCACACAGTTGGAATCGAAGCCGGCAACCTTTTCGAACGGAAACGCCTGGTTCGGCTTCACATGCACCTTGCCGGCCAAGCCCACGCGGTAGCCAAGCGGACTAAGATGCTGCGGCATGCTGCTGGTCGTCGGGTGGCTGGCGGAATGATTCCAAGCGCAACCGTTGCTCAGGGGAAATTGTCCGCTGTAGAGTTCGGCGCGGCAGGGCTGGCACATCGCTTCGCACAAATAGGCGCGATTGAAAACAAGGCTTTGTGCGGCCAACCGGTCGAGGTTCGGCGTGCGCGCGTTCTGGCCGCCGTACATCGCCAGATCGCAATAGGTGCAATCGTCGGCCATGATGATCAGAAAATTGGGCCGGTCATCGGCCCGAGCGCTGATCGAAGCACAGGCCAACCAAGCAATCGCGGGAAGCAAGAAGGGTTTCATCATCGGCATAGACCTGGCAGGAGGACGAACTCGCAAAACAGCACATGGCGCACGGTTGCCAACATGCTAGCAAAACTGAGCGCGAATTGCCGCCAGAATGTGCGGGCATCCGCCACGCGACGAGAGGCCCCACCAACGACTCTGCAGGCGACTGCGGCTTGTGAGACCGCTGTTTTCGTCTTAATCTACCAGAATCGACTCGAGCGAGATTCTCAGCCCAGGTCCCGATAATGAACGAACGAATGCTCCGCACCGATCGCGGCCGCCCCGGTAGCCCAAGCTGGGACGCGCACGATGCCTTCGCCCGGATGGGTTGGCTGCTCAAGCATCTCCCGTCGGCGGCCTATGCCTGCGACGCAACCGGGCAGATTACCTGCTGCAACGAGCGCGCCGTGCAATTGTGGGGCCGCGAGCCCAAGCTGAACGATCCAGAGGATCGCTTTTGCGGTTCGATTCGCATTTACTCTTCCGAAGGTGAACGCATTCCGCACGATCGGTGCCCCATGGTCCAGGTGCTCGAAACGGGCAAGGCCCAACAGGCCGAGGTTTCATTCGAGCAACCCGACGGCCAGCGCGTGGCCGTTTTCGTTTCGGCGAGCCCGATATTCGACGATGCCGGCCAACTCTTGGGCGCTGTCAATGAGATGGTCGACATCTCGGAGAACAAGCGTTCGCAAGAAGAGACTCGCAAGCTCAGCGAATTTCACGAAACGATCATCCGCACGGCGGCCGAAGGCATTTGTGTATGCTTTGCCATTCCCGATTTTCCCTTCGTGCAGTTTACGGTCTGGAACGATCGGATGACGGAGATCACCGGCTACACGATCGACGAGATCAACCGCTTGGGTTGGTACCAGTCGCTCTATCCCGATCCCGACGTGCAGCAGCGTGCGCAAGAGCGCATGGGCCGCATGCGCTACGGCGACGATCTGCGCAGCGAAGAGTGGGAAATCACGCGCAAAGATGGCGAGCGCCGCACGGTTGCGATTTCCACATCGCAGGTCGAGATTGAAAGCGGTGTCGAAGCCGTGGCCGCGCTGATGCAGGATGTAACGCAACAGAAACATGCCCAGGCAACTATTGAACACATTCTCGACGCCGTTGCGCCGGCCACCGGCCAGGCTTTCTTTCGCTCGCTCGTCGACCATTTGTGCCAGGTGTGCGGAGTCGATTACGCCGTTGCCGGCGCGGTCGATTGGCCCGACCCGCAGGAAGTACGTACGATCGCTTTTTCGCATCGCGGAGTACCGTTGGAGAACGTCACGTATGCCCTGCACGATACGCCTTGCGAGCGTGTACTTCAAGAAACGCTCTGCTTTTATCCCACCGGTGTGCAGCAGGCGTTTCCCCACGATCATATGCTGGCGGAATTTGGCATCGACAGCTACATGGGAATTCCGTTGCGCTCGGCCAACGGCGAGGCGCTCGGGTTGATCGTTTTGCTGCACAACGGACCGTTTCCCAATCCCACGCAGGCGCGCGCGTTGATTCAAGTGGTCGCGGCCCG
The DNA here is from genome assembly GCA_020427265.1 of Planctomycetales bacterium. GTDB lineage: Bacteria > Planctomycetota > Planctomycetia > Pirellulales > JAGQOS01 > JAGQOS01. The sequence goes on along the minus strand of JAGQOS010000123.1, from coordinate 8,617 downwards.
CGCCAGCGCGGAAATGGAACGCCAGAGAGCCGAGGAAGAACTGCATGAAAGCCGCGAGCGTTTGCGTCTGGCAGTGCAGGCGACACAACTCGGTCCGTGGGATCTCGATTTATGCAGCAACGAGGTAGTTTTTTCTCCCGAATGGAAAGCGCAACTCGGCTTCAGCGATGAGGAATTGTCGAATGAGTATGCGCAGTGGGAGGGACGATTGCATCCGGCGGATCGGCAACGCGTGCTCGATGCATTGCACGATTATTTGACGGGCAAGATCCGAGAGTATTGTGTCGAGTTCCGCCTGCGCCACCGCGACGGCTCGTACCGATGGATTTACACGCGTGGCGTCGCGCTGCGCGATGCCGAAGGCGTGCCGATTCGCATGTTGGGCTGTCATGTCGATATTACCGAGCGGAAACGCGCCGAGGAGGCGCGCCGGGAACTCGAATCGCAGATGTTGCACTCGCAGAAACTCGAAAGCCTCGGCGTGCTCGCTGGCGGAATCGCTCACGACTTTAATAACTTGTTGACCGTGATGCTCGGCTACGCCAGCGTGGTGCGTTCGCAATTGCCCGCGGATTCGGCCGCGGCGCCGATGGTTTTAGAGATTGAAAAAGCGGGCCGGCGCGCCGCCGATTTAACGCGGCAGATGTTGGCCTATGCCGGCAAAGGAAAAATCCTCGCCCAGTCGCTGCATCTTGATCGTCTCGTTCAAGAGATGAGCGATCTATTGAAAACGGCGATTTCCAAGAAGGCGCGCATCACCTCGGAATTGCTGCCGGCCGCCATCGAAGGCGACGCCACGCAAATACGCCAAGTGATCATGAATTTGATTACCAATGCGTCCGATGCGCTAGACGACCGTGACGGCGAGATTCGCATTCGCACGGGAATCGTCCATGCCAGCGTCGAGGACTTGAGTTCGCCCTATATGCCCGAAGAACCACCGGAAGGCGAATACGCCTATTTCGAAGTGACCGACGATGGCGCCGGCATGAGCGAAGAAACGCTCACGAAGATTTTCGATCCCTTTTTCACCACAAAATTTGCAGGGCGAGGGCTCGGCCTCGCCGCCGTACTGGGCATTGTCCGTGGCCATTCCGGTGCGATTCAAGTGGCGAGCGAGCCTGGTCGGGGTACGACATTCCGCGTTTTGTTGCCGGCCGTCGCGCCCTCGGTTGCCTCCGAGCGTCCCGCCGAGCATCTCACTGGTTCGGGTCAGGCTGCGGGAACGGTGTTGGTAATCGACGATGAACCGCGCGTGCGCCGATTTGCCGAACGCGTGCTGATCGAGGCCGGTTTTAGCGTGTTGAAAGCGGGCGATGGCGAGCGCGGTTTGAAGCTTTTTTCCGCCAAACAAGCCGAGCTGATTGCGGTGCTCGTCGACCTGACGATGCCGAAAATGGACGGATTGGAAGTCGCCGAGCAAATTCGGCGCATTCACGCCACGCTTCCCATCGTCGTGATGAGCGGCTATAGTTTGGACGAATGCACCGAACGTGCGAGCGTGATTGGAGCCAACGGATTCCTGCAAAAACCGTTTGAGCCCCACGAGTTGATCGACCGACTCTCGAAGGTCGTTCTAGCGCCGGGCGAAGATCGCCGTAGTTAGACGTTGGCGGGCGAACACCCGCCACTTAACAAGATTTTTGCCATCTAGCTTTACCTCGTGAGAGGGATAACCGATAATCCGTAGTATGGCCATCAACCAATTGATCTACGTTGTCGACGACTACCCGGCCATCGCCGAAGTCGCCAAACGCTACTTGCTCGCCGCAGGCGGGTTCGAGGTGCGCACATTCACTTCGGCGCGCGATCTGCTCCACGACTTCGTTCCCAACACGGTCGACTGCGTTGTGGCCGACCTGAAAATGCCCGGGCTCGACGGCGGCGAGTTGCACCTGGAACTCGCCCAGCAAGACCCTTCGCTGTCGTTCGTCTTCGTAACCGGGTTTGCCGATGTGAAGACAGCCGTCAAGCTCATGGAGCAAGGCGCCTTCACGCTGTTGGAAAAACCATTTTCGGCGGAAGACCTGGTGGTGTCTGTGCGCCGCGCGGTCGAACAGACGAGCGAGTTGCGCGCCAAACAGTCGCAACGCGAACAGGCGGCAACGCTGCTGTCGACTCTGACGGAAGATGAGCGCGATGTGATGGAGTGCATGGTTGCCGGCTTGCCGAATAAGACCATCGCCAACAAATTGGCGCTCAGTTCACGCACGGTCGATCGCCGCCGGCACGCTGTACTCACAAAGATGCAGGTGAGTTCCGTGCCCGAACTGGCCGCCCTGGTCGCGCGGCTCGATCTGGAAACACCTGCGGCCAATTAGTGCGATGCGGGCCAACGGATCACAACCGCTCGAGCATTTCAATCGCTTTGTCTTCGAACAGCTCCTGCCACGCGGGGGCCAGAATGCAATCGCTGTCTTCTTGAGCCCCGCCGACGTTTTGCAACTGTTCGGCTGTCGGAGCGTAGTAGATGTAGCCATTGGTATAACCGGCCACAAAAGTCCGCTGCTGGGGCGAGCGGCGTTTGAGATTCAAACCGATCTCGACCGTGAGTTCGCCGGGAAACGTCAGCAGGGAGAAATCGCCCACGCGAACCGCCATGATTTCGACATCGACCGTGCGCTTGCCCGAATCGACCAGGCTCGCCTGATGCTTGCGCAGCAGCGCCAAATTGGTTCGCAGCCGCGTCAGCTCTTCCATCGTGTGAATGTTCCGCATGTAGGCGCGGAGATTCAGGCGATTCTCTTTATCGAGATCGCGCAGCTCACGCCGACCGAGCGCATCGTCGTGCAGATAACGATGCGAATAGTACGACGGAAACTCGCTCGACAAGTTGTATTTCACAACCAACGGCAAGAATGTTTTCAGGTTCAGGCTCGTGCCTTGAAGCGAATTTAACAGGCGTTCTTGTTGCGACTCCAGTTCGGCGATGCGCGCCGACCGATCGCCGCGCGGCAGGGCCAGTGTTTCGTTGAGCAGTTGCAAGCGCGAATCGCTCGTACACTCGATCTTGCGAAGGGCGCGCAGCGCGCTGAGCCCCAGCCGATTGCCCAAAGGTTCGGCACTGCGCGGGTGATCAACGTCTTTGTAGTCGATCGGATTGATATCGCCGCCGCAGCCTTGCAGGAAGAGCGCAATCGTTCCCGGGCCCAGGTTCTCTTCGATCACGTTCGAAGCGTAGCCCACAAGGTCGGCCGTGTTCGCGCCCCCCGGCACGCCTTGAATGGGATGACAGGCGAAATTGTAGACCACGGCCAGCGTGCTTCCGTCCTCGCGATCGAGGCGTAGGATGCCGATTTCCGGATCGATCGGGCCGACTTCGGCCACTTCGTCGTCGGGCGGCAGCGCATAGGCATGCCGCACGTCGATCGTGCGCCCGCTCTTGAGCTTCAGTCGCCGGTTCTCCATGATGCGATCTTCGCGCCCGATTCCCACGCCCACGCGAACAGGCGTCAGGTTCTTAGCGGCCGCGAGCACCGCTTGGATCGTAAGCTGGGCAACATCGTGGCGGACCACGCCATGACAGTGGCTGGCGTTGGCCAGAACATTCGCCGGTGCGATGCCTAGGTCTTCTTCAAGCCCCGATCGCACGGTGGGAAGGAAATCGGCGCCGATGCGGCCGATCTCGCCGATCGCCACGGCGTCGATCGTAATGAACACGGCCTGCGTATCTCCGGACTTCAACACTAGCGCTTTGGCGTAGAGCGGATCGTTGACCGGGCCGGCCTGGCGGTCAGTAATATCCACTTTGGCCGCGCCGGCCAGCAGCGATTCGGCCGCGGCGCGATCGGGCGCGAGTGCGGCCAGCAACAGCAAGACAACAGGTCCCAAGGTTATGGCAAACGGTCGGAGCGCGCAGCGAACGTATGGCATCGATCGTATCTCCCGGTACAGGCGAAGCGCGCAAGCTCGGTGTGCCTGCGCGGCGGGAACAGAGGCGAGCCGCATTGTAGCATCCGCGCCGTCGCCGGGCACGCTACGGGAACGATCGACACCGAAGACGCGTTACAGATTGCGTTCGATGATGCCGATGTCCATACCGATGACATAGATCATCAACGCCATGAGAAACACGAGCCCGAGTGTGGAGAGCGCGCCGACGATCTTTTCGCTCATCGGGCGGCGGAAGATCCCTTCGTACATCAGGAACACCATGTGGCCGCCGTCGAGCACCGGAATCGGCAGGAAATTGACCACGGCCAGGTTCGCGCTGAGCATCGTAAGGAAGACGAGCAGATCGGGAAGGCCCTTGGAAGCTTGTGAAAACGCGGCGCTGGCGATCATCAGCGGACCGCCGACCGCGTCGGGTGAAATTTGGCGCGTGACGAGCTTATTCAAGAAGCGGTAGACCATCGTCAGTCCGTCGACCGTTTCGCGCCAACCCATCGACACGGCTTCGCCCAGCGAATCGGCTTTGCGATAATCTTCCAACGGCTGTTGGATCAAGCCGCGCTCGGCAACGAACCAGTCGCTCGACGCCGCCGGCGCCAGTTGCACGCTGCGCTCGTTCTTTTCGACGCCGTCGGTCACGGTGAGCAGGATCTCCGTGCCCTGCGGAACGCCTTGCAGCGACTTGTGCTGAATCAGCCCGATGAGCGAGGGCCAATTGGCGTTCTCCTCGTCGAAGAGGATTTCGCTCTTTTCGAGTGTCTTGGCCAGCTTCGCATCCATCTCGGCCGGAGCGACGAACTTGGCCTTGGTCACGAAACTGCCCGGTGTGATTCCCGCCGCGGCCGCCGGACTCGATGGCAGTACAGCCGAAATGCGGTTGAGCACCCGATACGCGATGCCCAGCGCCGGAACCGATTGCGGCGCGCCGGCGTAGGGCGTTTCGATCGTCTCGGCGGGGCGCAGCGATACGAGGAAGTCGAGCTGTTCGCTGGGCCCGTCGTTGCTTTCGCGGCGCACGCGGAGCGACACGGTTTGCTGCGATTCCGACTTGCGGCGCAGCCGCTCGGGCAGCGTGAGCGGATCGCCAACCGGCTCGTCGTCGATCAGCTCGATGAAGTCACCCGCCTGCAGGCCCACTTTGGCGGCCGGCGACTCCGCCTGCACGGCCACGATCGGCCCGATGTCCATGACCAGGCCGAGCCGCATCATCGGATTCGGCGCAACGCGAATCGTCAGTTCTTCGGTTCCGGTCACTTTGCCCGCCTCGTCGCGTTGCTCGCGCTCGACGCGGAACTCGATCGGCCGATCGGTTTCGCGCGCCAGGAGGCGCGTCAAGGCGCGGTTATCGGCCAGCGGTTCGCCGTTGGCCGCCAGCAACTTGTCGCCGGGCGCGAAAGCGGGTTCGGCCCGCGCGGCCGACGAACCGGGAATTACCGGCTCGACCGAAGCGGGCAGATCGAGCGTGCGCGGATTCAAGACGCCGATCGTCGGCAAGCCCGAGAGCTTTTTCTCGGGGCGGATCGTAAGCGAGATCGTGCCGTCGACACCCGGCCGGCTGATTTCAACCGGCACGCCGTTCTCCATGTCGCCGAGCATGACATTCGACTTGAGATCCTGGAATCGCGGCTTGGGCGTGTTGGCGATTTTGGTAATCTCATCGCCGGGTTGCACGTTGGCTCGCCAGGCAGGCGACCCCGGCACGACTTCGGAAACCACGCACGGCATGTAGCGCACGCCGTCGCCGCTCATGTAAGCCACCGTGGCGAAGATAAAGGCGAAGATGATGTTCATGATCACGCCGGCGGAAATGATGAACATTCGTTGCCAGACCGGCTTGGCCAGGTAGCTGCGCGGATTGAACTCGCCCAGGTCATCGGCCGTGGCTTCGCTCGGCTTGGCTTCGGCCGCTGCGTCGGCGTCGGTTTCGCTGGCCGGCTTGTCGCTGGAATCTGCAGCGTCTTCGCCTTCCTGGGCCGCAAGCTTTTCCTTGTGCAGTCGGGCGCGTTCGAGTTCCTTGGCCGCGTTGGCCGGGTTATCGTCTTGGCCCAGCATCTTCACATAGCCGCCGAGCGGGATGATGCCGATGCCGTACTCGGTTTCGCCCCATTGCCGCCGGAACAACGCGGCGGGAAGGCGAAATTCGCCATCGTCGGATTTAGGCGGCATCCCGAGCTTGGCCAGGATCGGGCCGAGAAACGGGATGCGGATCGCCACGTCGAAACCGACGTAGAACTTGTCGCACTGCACGCCACAGGCTTTGGCCACGAGGAAGTGGCCCAATTCATGAACAAAGATGACGGCGCCCAGGCCAACCACGACCATGAAAATGGCCCAGGCGTTCTGCGTGTAAACTTCGAGCGTGCTGGCCGTGGCCAGCGCATCGGCAATTAGGTACAAACCCAACGGGAAACCTCCTCGCGCGCCCAGGCGTCGAGGCGCAGCAGCGCGTCGAGGCTCGGACTGGGGTCAAATTCATGGTTATCGACCGCCGCGGCACAAGCCGGGACAATCTCGTTAAAACGTAGCTCACCTTCGAGAAAACCCGCCACGGCCGCCTCGTTCGCCGCATTGAGCACCGCGCCGGTGCTACCACCTGTACGGGCGGCGCGGAGTCCGAGTTCGAGCGCCGGAAACCGGGCCAGGTCGGGCGGTTGAAAATCGAGGCGCAGGGCGGCTGTCCAATCGAGCCTCTCGGCCACACCGGGGCGGCGATCGGGGTAATCGAGCGCGTATTGTATCGGCAATTTCATATCGGGAGGGCTGAGCTGCGCGATGACGGAACCATCGACAAACTCGACCATCGAATGGACGATCGATTGCGGATGAACGACGACACTGATTTCGTCGGCCGTAAGGTCAAACAACCACCGGGCTTCGATAATCTCGAGCGCCTTATTCATCATCGTAGCCGAATCGACCGTGATTTTCGGCCCCATTTCCCAATTCGGATGGGCCAAGGCTTCTTCGACCGACACATTGGCCAGCTCTTCGAGCGTGCGGTTCAGAAACGGTCCGCCGCTCGCTGTAAGCACGATGCGCCGCAATTCCTGCCGTTTTCCGGCTGAAATCGCCTGAAAAATCGCGCTATGCTCGCTGTCGACCGGCAGAATTGTAGCGCCGCTTTTCCGCGCGGCCTCCACAACCAAATGGCCTGCTAGCACGAGCGTTTCTTTGTTGGCCAACGCCACGGTCTTGCCGGCCTGCACGGCGGCCCAAGTGCTCGAAAGCCCTGCGCTGCCCACAATGGCCGCCAGCAAAACATCCAGTTCCTCGGCGGCCGCCACTTGGTCGAGACCAGAGGTGCCGAGCAGAAGCTGGCAGTTTGCCGGCAATTGTGACCAATCGACCTGCTCGGCCGCGGCTTCGTCGGAGGCCACGACAAAAGCCGGTCGAAACTGCTGGGCCAGGGCGAGCAATTCTTCGCAGCGGCCGTGGGCTGAAAGGGCCCAGGCCTGCAAACGGCCTCCGCTCGCCGCGATCACCTCGAGCGTGCTGCGCCCAATGCTGCCGGTTGCGCCGAGCACGGCTATTTTTTTCGACGAACCGTTCATCTCTTCAGTAGCGGGCGCAGGGCGGAGGACGTGGGGGAAACGCCGATTGTGCCGTTTGTAGCAGGCGGCGGTGGCGACGACGCGGTGGCGATGCCAGAACGTAACGCCAGAGCGCATCATGAGTTCCGACACGATTGCCGGCATTCTAGGTTGCCGAGGCAATCGAGACAAGACGGGATGGTTGCCCGCTGCGCGTCAAATGTTAGAGTAGGCGTCGCGTTGTATTTCCCAAGGGCAGAGCCTACGATTGAATAATCGGCCAAAAGCGGCTTTCAGCGCTCGTAGCCGTTATCCTCTCAGGCGTCTCGCCCACTTTGCGATTCGCGATTCATCGCTCCTGACGGAAACATTTATGGAACCTAAGCAAGATCCCCCGCGCAAGCCCGAGAAGAAGTCGCCACAGCAATCGAATAGCACGCTGTGGATTCTGCTGGGATGTGCGATCCTCGTGTTGCTCGTCGTTTCGGTGTTTAGTCCCAGCGCCGACGTGAGCCTGACCTACAGCGATTTCGCACGGTTGGTCGAGGCCACGAACCCCGATAATCCGGCCGAAGAGCGACATGTCGACGTCGAATTCAAAGTGGGCGAAACGGTTCGCAAACAGCGCATCTCCGATCTGAGGGACGTCACGATCCATCCCTACGAGATTCGCGCCTATGTTACCAAACGATTGCATGAGCCGGCGCGCGGGGCGAACAGCCCCGACGTGGCGATCCTGGGCAAGAAAGCGGGCCAGGAAGAAAAAGACCAGATTCTGGTCGTCGACCGCGACCCCGAAGAAATGCGGACGGCCGCACTGCTCGAAGAGAACGCGATTCCCTACGACTACGCTAAAGGGCCGAACACCTGGAGCCGCTACCTGTTCCCGCTGATGCTGCTGGGGCTCTGTCTGTTTTTCATCATCATGGTCATGCGTCGCGTAGGCGGGGCCGGTTCGCCGATGGCCTTCGGCCGCAGCCGGGGCAAGCTCTACGCCCAGGAAGACATCGACATCAATTTCGACGACGTGGCCGGCATCGACGAAGCGGTGGAGGAAGTGCGCGAAATCGTCGAGTTCCTGCGCACGCCCGAAAAATACCAGATGCTCGGCGGACGCATTCCCAAGGGCGTGCTGCTCGTCGGCCCGCCGGGCACCGGAAAAACATTGCTCGGCAAGGCGATTGCCGGCGAAGCCG
>JAGQOS010000122.1 GCA_020427265.1 Planctomycetales bacterium | reverse complement strand
ATGCCGGCATGTGAAAGATCCGCGTTGGGCGAGGATGACGATTCCGTTAGCTTCGTGGCAGCGGATCACGAATGCACAGCAAGCAAACATCGCGTATGAATGGAAAGCGCGCCCCCCATGAAGGCCTGAATGGCACTTGGTGAATTGCACGTGAATCCGCCTCTCCCATTTCCACCCAATCCCCCTATCCACACCGATCGTTTCCCTTTTGACATTTCGGCGCGTTGTCAAAACAGCACACGCTGAATCGAAACTGAGAAATCGCGAATAAGGAACTTCTTCATGAGCGCCGTTGCTGTAGTCAACTTTGCCGCCACGCCGGGGAGTGTCGAATTGCGAGAGTTCGCCACGCCCGAAATCGGCGACGACGATGTGCTGCTGGAAGTCGCGGCCGTCGGTGTTTGCGGAAGCGATTTACATCAATGGACGGGTGATCATAGCTGGCCGGTCAATTACCCAGTTGTCTTGGGGCATGAATTCGCTGGCATTGTGCGCGAAGTGGGAGCGCGTGTTTCCGATTGGAAGTCGGACATGCGCGCGGTAAGCGAAACGGCTGCGGTCATCGATGCGGCGAGCCCCCTCACGCGGCAAGGACTCTACAATCTGGACCCCAACCGCAAGGGTTTCGGCTACGGCGTCAACGGCGCGATGACTCGCTTCGTCCGCGTCCCGGCGCGCTGCCTGCATCACGTTCCCGAAGGCCTGCCGCTCGAAAAGGCGGCCCTGACCGAACCGTGTTGCGTGGCCTACCAAGCCGTAGCCGTGAACTCGCAAATCCATGCCGGCGATCGCGTTCTCGTACTCGGCCCCGGTCCAATTGGACTGCTCTGCGCCGCCGTAGCGAAGTTGCAGGGCGCCCGCGTCGCTGTTGCCGGGCTGCCGCGCGACGCGGCGCGATTGCAGATCGCCGCGCAATACGGCTGCGAAACGATCGATTCCGATCCTCTGGAATGGGCCCGTAGCGGCGATGGACTAGGCGTGGACGGCGTTATCGACGCGGCTGGCATTTCCGCAACGCTGCAAATCGCACTCGAGGCCGTACGCCCGGCCGGCTGGATCACCAAGGTTGGCTGGGGCAAGCAGCCGTTGGGGTTTTCGCTCGACCCTCTGGTGCAAAAGAACGTACGTCTGCAGGGAAGCTTCAGCCACAACTGGCCCACCTGGGAACGCGTGCTGGGGCTGCTCGGCAGCGGGCAGCTCGATGTCGAACCGATTACCGGTGGTATTTGGCCGCTGAGCCAATGGCACGAGGCCTTCGAAACCATGCATGCCGGCGAAATCGCCAAAGCGGTTCTACGACCCGCGGAATAGTCAACAGGAGAAATCAAGATGCGACTGCCGGGAAAGGCGATCATTGTAACCGGAAGCACGACCGGTATCGGCGAAGCCATCGCGCGACGCTGCGTGGCCGAAGGCGCCCAAGTGCTGATTCATGGAAGAGATCAAGAGCGTGGTGAGGCGCTAAGCAAGGAACTTGGCGATGCGGCGGTCTTTCATGCCGACGACCTGAGCGATGCGGAAGCGCCGCCAAGACTTGTTGCGGCGACACTCGCCGCGTTCGGCCGCATCGATGGCCTGGTGAACAACGCCGCCTGGGTCGTGCGCAGCGACTTGGAATCGACCGACGCCGAATTGTTCGACCGCTGCATGGCGATCAATGTTCGCGCGCCGCTGCTGCTGATCCGTGCCGCGGTGGCCGAGTTGAAAAAAACGGCCGGAAGCATCGTCAACATTGGTTCGGTCAACGCTTATACCGGCGAGCCGCGCCAGTTGGCCTATAGCATGTCGAAAGGCGCGCTGATGACGATGTCGCGCAATCTAGCCAACGTGCTCGCTGTCGATCGCGTGCGCGTCACGCACTTTAACACCGGCTGGGTGCTCTCGGAAAATGAATACCGGCTCAAGATCGCGGAAGGCCTTCCGGAAAATTGGCCCGAAACGATCGGCCGCGAACATGTTCCCAGCGGAAGGATGACACAACCCGAAGAATTGGCCGCGCACGCTTTGTTCTGGCTCAGCGACGAGAGCCGCCCCATTACGGGCAGCGTGATCGAACTCGAGCAGCACCCGGTGATCGGACGCATCCCACTCAAAGAAGGCGACGGTGACGCGTAGAACCTTCCGTCATCGTCGCGGACCAACGGGTCGTGAGGCTGCCTGGGGCGGCTGTTGTTGCGGCGTAGGGGCGGGAACCACTTCCTTGGTCCAGCCAAAGGGTGTACGCGGCTGTTGAAACGCGCCGATAAATCGATCAAGCGGGTCATTGACCTTCGATTGATCGAGGTGAAATATGAACACCTCGCGGGTTTTGCCGTTGGGCAATTCCACCCGCATGGCCGAGGGCAGGAATTTCTCGCGATTGAGAATAACCGTAACGCGGCGATAGTTGGCTGCGTCTTCGCGATACCGGGGTAGTGTCTCGATCCAGATATCGGGTTGCGTTTGGGTCACTTTCATCGAGTAGCGAGTTTTAAGTTTTTCTTTCTCGGCGCCAAAGAGAAATGGCAAGGGACCTTCGGCGATTGCCTGTCCGCGCATTTCTTGTGGCAGTTCGTTGACGATCAGCTTTTTCTGCCCTGTGTTGAACTGATACACGGCCTCGCCGTCGCAAACCCAGTGCTCGCCGTATTCGCCGGCTTTGGGATTCCACGTCGGAGGTTTTGCCGGATCATCGGCAGGCGTGTAGTGCAACACATCGGTAATTTTGAACATGCCTTTGTCGGGCTTGGCGTACTTCAACTGGCCCATGCTCTTAGTCATCGCGATATCGGGCCCCGGGCCCCAGACTGGATCGTAGACCCAGCGTTCGAACGGGCACTTGAAACTCTTCACCTTGCCGCTCTCGCCTTCCCATAGCTCCAGAATCTGATCGAGCAACACGCTCTCTTGCTGCGTGAGTTGGAAAAACGGGATGGGTCTCGGCGGCGCTTCGGCTTGCGGTTGCGCCGGCGCTCCTTGAGGCTGTGAGCGCGGAACGACGCCTTCCTGAACGCGCGGCAGAGGCGTCACCTGGGCCGGCAACTGGGGTACAAAAAGGCCAAGGATCGCCAGTGTCGCTAACGATCGAAGCGCGGACAAGCCAACAAGATTCGCGACACCCGAGCGCGCGAAGGTGGAGCAAGACATGTCGCAAATCTCCCTGCGATAGGATTTATTTGGCTAGAGCTTTCACCCGCGCGGCGTGATACTTCGCACCACGCCCGGCTTGAGCGGGGGCGGATTCTAGCAGGTGATGCAACCAGCCCCTAGGCCGAATTATTCTCGCTTTTCACGCCGCAAGCGCTAGCAGTGCTATTGCCAGCCAAGCGTTAGTGGCCGAACAGCAATTCGGTCAGCGCCGTGTACGACTCGACGACAAAGTCGGCATCGCTGGCCCAGGAAGCGGCCCGGTAGTCGTGAACGGCCGTCAACAGCACGGTGCGCATGCCGGCCGATTGCCCCGCCTCGATATCGTGACGAAAGTCGCCAATCATCAGCACGTCGGAAGGTGGGATCTCCCACGCGCGACAGACCATCCACAGCGCTTCGGGATCTGGCTTGGGCGGCGCGTCTTCTCGCGCCATGACCGTGTCGAACTGCAACCCCACGCGCTGTAGACAATCGAAGGTCGTTTGCCGCGCATTGCGCGTCACGATCGCGCGCCGAATTTTGGCCCGATCCAGCTGCTCCAGAAAGGTCGCGACACCGTCGACCATCACTGCGCGCTCGCCACCCGCCTGTTCGTGGCGATCGAGTATTTGCATATGGCGCAGCGCTTGATCCTCGGACATCGTCTCGACCGTTTCGAGAATTGGCACACCCGATGGCAGGCCCATCTCGCGGCGAATCTGATCGAAATCGAGCCCCGAATCGACCAGCGTGCCGTCGAGATCAAAGAGAATCCCCCTCGGAAGTGGAGAAATTGTACGTGGACGCGTAGCGATCGAAGCGCGCATGCAAACAGTCTCGCGGGAAAAGTGGCTGCGGCGAAATGCCGATCCAGGACGGGAATTCGGTGTGAAACAGCCTATTCTACCCCTGCCACGGGCGGCGGGCGAGTCTGGACAGTTGTTTTGAAGTAGAATGGCCACTGAAAATGACCGCCTTCATCGTACGTAATCGATGATTAGCCAACGACTTAATCACGCTCAATGGCAAGTTCACGACGCGGCAATTGAATCTATTGCGCTTTGCAGTCACTGTTATAATACAGGGAGCAACGCTGCTGGGCTGGCGGGGGCCGTCGAGGGCACAAATGAGTTACGTGAGGGGAAAATCTCATAATGCAGACGGACTTGCGCTGGCTCGCTAGCATGTCGGGTAGCTGTTTCTATGCGGCCCGAGCGATCATTCGCGGCGAATCAATCATCCACAGGCAACTTGCCGAAGCCATGCGCATGCCCGCGCATCGGCTGGCGGCCGAATTGCAGATGAACAAGATCGACCGCGAGCGGTTTCTCGAGCACGTTAGCGCGCTCGCCTGCAACATCGAGAACAACGACCAACTGGCCGAAACCACGCTGATCAAGACGCTAGGCAAGAACAATACCGACATTCATGTGGCCCATGCGCTTTCCGGGCGATTCGCCGATCTGGAAAGCGCCTTTCACCAGGCTTGCCCCACGGTCATTGACGAACTGGCCGTGCGCGCCGAACCGTTGCAGAATCAGTGGGAAGCGCACGGTCCCGGGCTGCTGCATGTGTTGGCCCAAATGACCCATGCATCACTGATTCCTGAACGGGCCGACGTCGTGCTGGTGATTCCCATCTTGGGCGGCGGTGGCGTGGCGGATTTGCCCTACAATTCCGTCCGCATGGAGGCCGTGCTGGCCGATCCTGTTGCGGAACTTCCCGAGTATTTGCGGCTGGCTTGGCTAATTTCGCAACTGAATCTCGACATTCCCGTCTTCTGCGAACGCATCCCCGGCCGGCGCGTGCCGCGCGCCGCAGCCTTCGCCATGCTGCCGGCCGTTCTGGCGGCGGCCGAAGAAATGGGCGTGGCAAAGCTCGACCAAGCCACTGTGGAACGCGCCTTGGTCGCCTGGCACGTCGAATGGACGATGTTGCCTGAAATCGCCCAAATGCTTCTCAATTGGTGGAACACGTATCGCGCTAAGCGTTCGCGTTTCTCGCTAGCACTCACGGCATTGGACCGCATGCTCGATTAGAGCAGCCGGTGCATTTCTGTCTTGACGGCCAGGCGGTGTCTCGCAACCATACGCCCCGCTCAGCCACGGACTGCGCTCCGAGGTTGCCTCGCCACTTCTCGCCTCGAAGGAAGGATTCCGTCATGGCTCGGTTTCGCCGATATTCGCGTCCAGCGTTCGCCTTTGTGCTGCCGTTGCTCCTGTGCGGCTCGCTTTCCGCCGCTGATGTGTACGAAGTACACTGCCGTCCACACCAGGTTGGCGATGTGACCGGACAGGAAACCGCGCTCAAGCTAGACCTGAAAATCAAAGTCATGCAATTCGGCCAGTTGATCGACTCCACGGCGCAAGGCGTCGATCGCCGGCAGTCGCACCGGACCGAAGTCCTCGCCACCAATGCCCACGGCGCGAGCCGGGTGCGGGTCGTTTATTCGAAAGCTCAACAGACAATCGCCAGCGAGGGTCAGACGGTCGACACCAAGCAAGAACCGGTGACGGGAAAGACCTACCACGTGGAACGCGTCGGCGAAGAACTCGTCGTTACCGATGCCAACGGCCAGCAACCTTCGGACGAAGAAATCAAGTTCATTGTCGGTAACTTTCAATTCCTGGGCCGTCCCAATCCGCTGTGGGAATTCCTCGACGGTCGCCAATTCACGATTAACGAGCGCGTGGTTGTGCCTGATCACTTGGCCGGACAACTACTCGGCATGAGCGGTGGTGTCGACAAGCCGGAAGATTTGGGAATGACTCTGACCGAAGTTCGCGAGATACAAGGCCGTCGATGCGGCATCTTCAAGATCGATTTCACGGCGCGCAGTAGCGAAGGCAACATGATGTCGATGAAGATCGACGGCAGCATGGCGCTCGATCTAGCGACCGGCCGCGCAGTGGAAGTTGGCTTAAGCGGACCGGTGGCGCTAAACGAAACGCGAGGCCCGAAAGAAGGGCGCTACGACGTCAACACGACCGGCAAGTTGGAACTGGCCATCCGCGCGACGGGCGGCCAGCAACGCTAAATTCCGCCGGCATGGCAGAGAGAATCAGTCGCGACGCTCCGCAGTGACACGCGCCAATGCCTTCTTGCGGCGTGGCGCCCAGTTGAAGTCGGTCGCCAGGGCATAGACGCCAAAGATTGCGGCGACATAGAACAGATCGCCCATCAGCATCCAGCGAAAGAACGGAATGGCCGCCGTGTAGCACTCGACCAACCCGGCCAGATTCGGTTCGTACCACGGGCGGAACATCCAAATCGCCAGATTGGTCGTCAGAAAAAAGACCGTGGCCGGCAAGAGCGAATAGGCCAACGGTCGTAGCGACCATTCGTGCTTTTGCAGCCTTCGGCCCAGAAATAGCGGCAGCAAAAACGCGCCGTAGACGGCCAAGGCAACTGCCACTCCGTCGTAGGCGGGCAGGAAGACATCGCTAAAGGCCATGGCCGCCAGCGGCACGAGCGCCGCGATTCGCAGATCGCGAAAATAAAACCCGGAAAACATCGCCACGGCAGCCATCGGTGTAAAGCACCACAAAGGTTCGAGCAACCGTCCGCCGGCCGCGAGAATGACAAGAACGAGAAACGTGATGATCGTCGAGGGCCGTGCAGACATTCGATCCACCTAGCTTCGGGTTGGAAAGTTCAATGAAACGGGGAACTCGCTCCCTGCCACCGATTGTACCAATTTCCATCGCGTTGAACATAGCCGCGGAACAATCCGGGCGCATTCGCCGGACAAAGCTCAATCGGAGCATTCACTGACTGCGAACCGGCATTTGCTCGTCGTAGCGTTCGAAACGCCAAAGGATGGGCTTGTCGGGGGAAACGGGTTGCCGGGCGTAGCTGGTTTTGGCCCGTTCGGAACCGACATAAAAAATCCAGTTTCGCGTGCCCTCCCCTGCCCCTTCGTTTGCCTGACCGGCAATCTCCGTTACAAAGGCGGCTTCACCGGACCCGTCGACTTCGAAAGCAAACGACGGATCGCTGCGAGCTGCGCGGCGCATGATCTGCTCGACCGTGTCGCCATCGCGGCAGGGAACCTCGATCGACCAGGGCTCGCGCAAGTCGCCAAATTCGACGCGCAACGTTACGGCGCCAGCGCCGCCGGGGCCAAGCACCGGATTTGCTGGCGAGCTCGAGTCCGACTGGCAACTCACGCGCGCGAAAACGACCAGCAGAACCGCACCGGCGATCGCGAGCAGCGCCGCGCCGCGGTACGAGCGGCGCTTTTCCGATAATTCCGTCGGCTGCGACATAGACAATTCGCCGCGTTTGTGAACTGCAGTAAGAATCCGTATGACAACAACTTAGGGCTACACGCTCGCATGTCAACCTGGTGCGAAATTCGAGAGAACATATCCGTGAATTGCGCTCGGCAATCTGGTATACACGGTAGCACCCTCTACATCGCGACTTGCCCACCTGGAGATTGCTGCCATGCACCCCGCCGTTCATACTTGCCGTATTCCATTTTTGTCGATTCTCCTTCTCGCCTTCATCACGTTTTCGGCGCGGGCCGCGGAACAGTTGCCGGTATTCATTTTGGCCGGCCAATCCAACATGGAAGGCAAGGCCAAGGTTGTGCTGCTCGAGCATCAGATCCAGGCGCCGGAAACGAAAGCCCTGTTTGCCCACTTGCATGAGAACGGCAAGTTCGTCGAGCGCGACGATGTCTTCATCAAGTTTCTCGACCGGCACGGCAAGCTCACAGTCGGATACGGCAGCCGGAATTGCGTTGGCCCGGAGTTGGAGTTTGGCAATACGGTGGGCGATCATTTCGACGAGCCCGTGCTGATCATCAAGACCGCCTGGGGCGGAAAGAGCCTGTTTCGCGATTTCCGCCCGCCGAGCGCTGGTGATCCGCCGGCCGAGTTGTTCACGGCCGAACTCGAACGCTACCGGAAGCGCGACCCAAATTTCTCGGAGGCCGACCTGCACGAACTTTACGGCAAGTACTATCGCGAGATGATTGCCGAAGTGAAAGCGACGTTGGCCCAACGCGACGAGTTGTTTCCCGAGCTGGCGGGCCGCACCCCCGAGCTGGCCGGGTTCGTTTGGTTTCAAGGCTGGAACGACATGATCAACGCCGACTACACGGCCGCCTATGCCGAAATCATGGCCCACTTTATTCGCGACGTACGCAAAGATCTCGACGCGCCGAAGTTGCCCTTCGTAATCGGGCAACTCGGTGTCGGCGGCGACAAAGACAACGAGAACGCTAAGAAACAAACCTTCAAAACTGCGCAAGCCGCCGCCGCGGAATTACCCGAGTTTGCCGGCAATGTGGCCGTTGTCAAAACCG
The DNA here is from genome assembly GCA_020427265.1 of Planctomycetales bacterium. Taxonomy (GTDB): domain Bacteria; phylum Planctomycetota; class Planctomycetia; order Pirellulales; family JAGQOS01; genus JAGQOS01. The sequence goes on along the minus strand of JAGQOS010000122.1, from coordinate 2,972 downwards.
ATCAATACTGGGACTGGGAAGCCCAGGCGGTGTTCGACAAAGGCTGGAAACAAAACCTCGAAGCGTGGAATCGTGTCGGCTCCGACTATCCCTATCACTACCTGGGGAGCCACAAATGCTACGGCCGGATCGGCAAAGCATTTGGCGAAGCGATCCTGCGGTTGCAGAAATAGACGACAATTTCCTGGTGTGCCGCCATTGCCGTGTCAGGCTTTGGACGACGACCACCGGCGCACCCAATCGGCGATCATAAACACCGAGCCGACGAGAACGCCGGCGATGTAACCGAATGCCGCGCCGCCTGGAATGACGAATAGAAAACCGGAAACAAGGAAGCAAACTACCGGTGCGTCGAGCGTGAAGAAAAAGAACGCTAAGAGAACGAGCATTGACGCGATCCCTGCGTGAATCGACGCAACGCGAGGATGTTTACCGCCGTACAGGAGCGACTGCGCTAATCCGACAACGGAAACAAAGAACGTCGCAGCCGCCAATATATGTGGCGCGGCGTTCAACAGCCGCAAGCCGCTAAACAACACGGCGTAGGCGATCGTCACGACCATGATCGTGGCGATGTCGAAACGGCGCGGCGCCGAATAGATTGTCGGCGGTGGCTTTTCGGCCACAACCTCAATCACCACGTCGACCGGCGGCTCGTCGCGTTCCATGAGGCAGGCGTGAGGTGTTAGTTATCAGGTAACAGTTAGTAGCGTTCCATCGACTGTACTGCAAATCAGACATCAGACATTTGAAATTTCAAATCTTCAGAAGGCTGCGCCCGGTGGCGTGCACCGTTCGATCTTGTGACCGTCGGGATCGGTAATGAAAAGTTGATACGCGCCGTCGGGCCGCGTTTGCCGCGGCTGACGGTCGACGCCGCAGGCGTCGATATGCGTTTCCCAGGCGTCGATGTCATCGACCATCAACGCGTAGTGATTGCCGCGGCTCGCAGAGATCACCGGTTCGGTACGGTCGCCGATGATGTGCAATTCCTGGTCTTCTCCCAGGCGGAACCAAGCGCCGGGGAAGTCGAATGCCGGCCGCTGGAGCGGTTCGAGCTTCATGACCTTTTCGTAGAATTCGCAGCTCCGCGCTACATCGGCGACGTGAATGGCGACGTGATTGAGTTGGGTGGTTCGCATCGTTGAATTACTCATCCGGGTCCGAAAACTAAGGCACTTTCGCAAAGACAACCTGCCACCCCAATATCGTCGATGCCGCCGGCGGCTGCAACCAAGCCGAGTTGACAACACATCCGCGACGCTTCGCCTTGCAGCCGCCGACAGTCGCCCGCATACTTACACAGAGATACGACCTCTCACATTCCGTCATAACGCCGAGTCCACGCGTGACCGATTCCGCGCCCCGCGATCCGATTCAGACTGCCGACCTTTCCGGGCGCCGGCTTGGCGATTACCAGATCCTGCGCCGACTGGGGCGAGGGGCGATGGCCGAGGTCTACCTGGCCGAGCAGCTTTCCCTCGAACGCAAGGTCGCTGTCAAGGTGCTCAAGGCCGAGTTAGTGGCCGATACAACACATGTCGAACGCTTTCAGAACGAGGCCCGCGCGGCGGCCAAGCTCACGCATGCGAACATTGTGCAGATCTACGAAGTGGGACAATGGGAGAAACACCACTTCATTGCTCAGGAATACGTGCCGGGCCGCAACTTGGGCGAGATCATCGCCCGCCAAGGCCCGCTCGCAGCAGGCCAGTTGCTGGCCGTACTGCGTCAGGTGGCTGCGGCGTTGCACAAGGCGGCCGAGGCCGGCATTGTGCATCGCGATATTAAACCCGAAAACATCATGATTAGCCCGAGCGGCGAGGTGAAGGTCGCCGACTTTGGCCTGGCCCGCGTGATTGGCGCCGATGCCATGAACATGACGCAGATCGGAGTGACGATGGGCACGCCGCTGTACATGAGCCCCGAACAGATCGAAGGCAAACCGCTCGATATACGTAGCGACATCTATTCACTAGGCGTCACGTGCTTTCATTTGCTGGCGGGGCGGCCCCCGTTCACAGCCGAGACGGCGTTGGCCGTGGCGGTGCAGCATTTAAACACGCCACCGGAACGACTTGAGCAAAGTCGCCCCGATCTGCCACCGGGTCTTTGCCGCATCGTCCATAAGATGATGAGCAAGAAGCCGGCCGAGCGTCACGCATCGCCCCGCGAACTTCTTGCCGAATTGCGCGATCTTCCCATCGACAACGACGATAAGGAAACGGCGCAATGGTTCGAACAGTGGTCGACGGCCGAAATGGTCGCGCTTTCCGGTGGACACTTCGAGGCCACGCAACGCCTCGACGACCTGATGAAAACTAGTGCGATGATCACGGCCCCAAAGTCGTGGCCTCGGTGGACATTGCTGGCGTGCCTGGGCGGCTTCGCCGTAGGTGTCGTCGGCGCGGTCCTGAGCCGATCGCCCTCGTTGCTGGCCGACGCGCAAACCGAGGAGATTCCTCAGCGCGAGACGGCCTGGCAACAACTCTATCATGCGAAACTGACGAATACCGAAGCGGCTTGGCGCAAAGTTTGGGAATACTTTCCGCCCGGCGACGCGGCCGAACAACGGTTCACGGCCAATCTCGCCATGCAGGGTCTCGCGCGCTATTACATCTGGGACACGGGACAAACCCGGCAGGCACGACCGCTACTAGAAGAACTAGCCGCCCTGCCCCCGTCGGAAACGGCATTCCGCGCCTTTGGTTTGGCCGGATTATGTATCGTTGCCAGCATGGAACAGCGGCAGCAGGAAGCTGTTGAGAAGTTCGGCAGCCTGACACCGGCGATGCTCGATTCGCTCGATCCCGAAATGCGGCAATTGCTCATCCAGCGCATGTCGAGCAGCCGCAACGCGTTGAACGCAGAAGCACGCGGCCGCCTCGAACGACTCGGCCGCGGAGCCGCTGCCCCGGTTGGCGGTTGACAAACGGGACGATTCCGGAGAAATTAACGCGACTGTAAGTCTT
>JAGQOS010000121.1 GCA_020427265.1 Planctomycetales bacterium | reverse complement strand
CGAATCCGCACCGGCTTTTCTGTGGAATTTCTTACGTTCTGCAGGTATGACCCACTAGCCAAAACCGCATGGATGCTGGAAACTATCGGGTTCCACGCGATGCGATGGGCCGGTTTCAGGCGGCTCGACGCCGCCCTGGCCGCGTTTCGAGAATGAACGTGGTTGAATTGTAATTCACCAACTAAATCAACATATGGCGACGTAGGGGTAAAAGAAGCATGAGTACGATTACCGACATTCAGGCACGTCAGATTCTGGACAGCCGCGGCAATCCGACCGTCGAGGTCGATGTGACGCTCGTCGACGGTTCGCTCGGCCGCGCCGCGGTGCCCAGCGGGGCGAGCACCGGAGTGCATGAAGCCTGGGAGTTGCGCGACGGCGACAAGTCGCAATACCTGGGCAAATCCGTGCTCAAAGCGGTGGAAAACGTCAACACGCGCATCGCGGAAGCGGTGATCGGCTACGACGCATTCGATCAGGCCGGCATCGACCGGATGATGATCGAGTTAGACGGCACACCGAACAAGAAGGAACTCGGCGCGAATGCCATTCTCGGCGTTTCGTTGGCCGTGGCCCATGCGGCGGCCAATTATTACGAAATGCCGCTGTATCGCTATCTCGGCGGCTGTGGCGCTCGGCTCTTGCCCGCTCCGATGATGAACATTATCAACGGCGGCCAGCACGCCGACAATTCGGTCGATGTGCAGGAATTCATGATCATGCCGCTCGGTTTTGAGCGTTTTGGCGATGCTCTGCGCTGCGGCGTCGAGGTCTTCCATCACCTCAAGAGCGTGTTGCGCGAGAAGAAGCTGAATACAGCCGTTGGCGACGAAGGTGGTTTCGCACCCGATCTGGCCAACAACGCCGCGGCGCTCGATCTGATCCTGACAGCGATCGAGAAGGCGGGGTATCAGCCGGGCGAGCAAGTGAAGATCGCGCTCGACGTGGCGGCCACGGAATTCTACGACGAGAAGTCGGAAAAGTATTCGATCGACGGCAAGCAGATTTCGGCCGACGAAATGGTCGACCTCCTCGAATCGTGGGTCGAAAAATATCCGATCTGTTCGATCGAAGACGGCTGCAGCGAAGACGATTGGGCCGGCTGGAAGAAATTGACCGAGCGCATCGGCGGCCGTTGCCAGTTGGTGGGCGACGACCTGTTCGTAACCAATACCGATCGCCTGGCGCGCGGTATCGATGAAGGGATCGGCAACAGCATTCTGATCAAAGTGAATCAGATCGGCACGCTGACCGAAACGATCGAAGCGATCCAATTGGCCCATCGCAACCAGTACACCAGTATCGCCAGCCACCGGAGCGGCGAAACGGAAGACGCCACGATCGCTCACTTGGCGGTCGCGTTGGGAACGGGCCAGATCAAGACCGGTAGCGCCTCGCGCACCGACCGGATGGCCAAGTACAATCAGCTCCTGCGAATCGAAGAAGACCTGGGCGAAGCGGCGTTGTATGGCGGTCCGCTCTTTCCCAAGAAGTAAGCCAGCCGAGCGTTGCCGATGAACGAGCCGCCCGACGATGCGCGCCCTGCCGAAGCGCCCCAGGTCGTGCGCGGCCCGATCACCGATTCGCCGTGGTTCTGGGCATTGCTCTTCAGTCTGGTCGCGCTGATTGCACTGCAGATCATGGCGCGAAAGTACAGCTTGCGCCAAACGCAGATCGAGCAGCAATATCAAGGGCGACAATGGGCGCATCTCGAACCCGAATCGGCGCTGCGCGAAAAGGGCGACGTCATCGCCTTTTCGTCGTCCGACGAAGTCGTGATCGATTTGCGGCCGTTGCGACTTGTGGCGATCGCCCTGATCGCTCTCTCGGGGGCGATGTTGCTGCTCCGCTGGCGCAGCGAACCGAGTGCCGGGCGATAGCGGTCCCAATCGGAGGGGAAATCGGCGGTTTTCCCCAATTTTCTAGTCATAGCCCGGCAGGCTGATTAGATTGAAGGCAGGAACGGAACGATCGATTTCTATCATCTGCGCGGAGCCCGCTCGTAGTGGCTTCCAGAGAGAGTTCGCCGATGCGGGGCAAGCATGGTTTTCATCGCAGCTTGCGCTCCGCATGGAGGCGCTACGGCGTGGAATCGCTGGAAGACCGCTGCCTGTTGGCGGGTGATCTCCCGTGGCGCGCCAGCGAGCCGCTGGGAAGCCTCGTCTATCAAACCGAAGCGGTCGGCACGCTGACGAACGGGGCGGATACCTATTCGCTCGAATTGGCATCGGGGCAGGAATTTTCGGCCCGCGCCTCCACCGACCCCTCGTTGCGTTTGCAGTTGGAATTGCTCGACGGCGACGGCCAGCAACTTGCCGAGGCCATCGCCGGCGAAGCAGGTGAGCTCGTACGGCTTAGCACGACCACCCAGAGCACCGGGCCATGGCGCCTTTTGGTTACACCGCTCGCCGGCTCGACCGGAGCCTACTCGCTGGAACTTTTTTCCGGAGCGAATCTAGAGCAAGAGTTGCCCGGCGCTGCGACCAACGACGAGGCGGCTGTGGCCGAAGACCTGTCAGCTCATTTTCAATCGCTCGGAGAAACGACCGCGACGCGCGCGGCGATAGTCGGCGACGGCGGCGACGATTGGTATCGCTTTTCCTTGAGCGATGGCCAGCGCGCTAGCCTGATGCTTGTATCTGCTTCGAATGAGCCCCTAACGCTTTACGATGCGCAGGGAGAGCGGCTCGCCATGTCCGCACTCGAAAACGACACGTATCAGGTGTTGCGGGGCTTCAAGGACGACACGGCCGACGAAGCGTATTTCATTCACGTTCCCGCAGGTGCAGGCGAGTATCATCTGGTTGTGATCCGCGATGCCGTCTTCGAGCAGGAGCCCAATGGGGGCCTGGCCGGGGCGCAACTTCTCAGTTCAGATGCTCAAGTCCTAGGTCATGTCTCGCCTTGGACCGAGCCGTGGCGCGAAAGCCAGTTGCTGTTGCCGGATGCCGTCGAGCAGGACGCGCTCGTTGGCCAGGCCGTCGCGACCGACGGGCAGCGCGTGCTGCTCGGCTCGCCCGGCGCGAACGACGCGACCGGCGCCGTGCTTGTGTATCGGTTCGATACCGATCGCTGGGTTTTTGAGCAGCAGATCACCGCGCCCGACGGCGGCCGGCAAGACGACTTCGGCGCGGACGTGGCGATTGCGGGAAACCAGATTGTCATCGGCGCGCCGCGCGACGACGAGGCCGGCACTTCGGCCGGAGCCGCGTACGTCTTTCGTTTCGACGGCGAGGCGTGGAGTTTCCAGCAGAAATTGTTGGCCGACGACGGCGCGTCCAACGATCGTTTCGGCACAGCCGTTTCCGTTGTTGGCAATACGATTGCCGTCGGCGCGCCGCAGGACGACGATTTGATGATCGGCCTCGACATCGGATCGGTCTATGTGTACGAACGCAATGGAAGTGACTGGCCGCAGGCCGCCCGCCTGAGAGCGCCTGACACGGGGCAACTCGATTTGTTCGGCACGAGTGTCGCGTTGGGCGATGGCGCGTTGCTGGTTGGCTCGCCGCACGACGATGAAATCGCCACCGAGACCGGTTCTGCTTACGTCTATATGCGTTCTCCCGAGGGATGGGAATTTCAGCAGAAGCTGTTTGCCGCCAATGGTACGCGACGCAGCGATTTCGGCCAGGCGGTCGCCTGGGATGGCGACACTGCGATTATTGGAGCACCGGGAAGGCGAGGCGCAGGCGATGACGCCGGGGCGGCGTTTGTCTACCAGTTCGATGGACAGCAATGGTTCGAAGCACAACGGCTCGACAGCGCGAACTCCGCGGCCGGCGACCGGTTCGGAGAATCGGTGGCGATAACCGGCGATACCCTGGTGCTGGGCGCAGCGCAGCACGACGAGTTCGCCGACAACGCCGGGGCGGCTTACGTGTACCAGCGAAACGGCAACTCGTGGGAAAGCGCGCAGAAGCTCGCGGCGCTCGATGCCAGCGCCGAAGCGCAATTTGGTTCGTCTGTGGCGGCGGCCGAGGGTGTCCTCGTTGCTGGCGCGGCCGGACGTCCGATGCGGAATCCATTGCCGGATGAGAATCCAGCAACCGACGATGGAGTTTTCACCCATGTGGGCGCGGGATATCTCTTCGCCGTATCCAGCACTCCCCTGCCCTCTTCGGGTTCGGTGGCGGAAATCCCGCTCATGCAAAGCGCGATCGATCGTTTCTCGTTCCTAGCCAACGCAGGTGATGAACTACAGATTGCGGCCATCGCTCCTGCGGGAGGCGCCGGCGACACCAGGAACGACCTGGTGCCGATGATCGAATTGCTCGATGTCGATGGTCGCTTGCTGGCTCGCAGCGCCGCGGACCCAGTCGACAGTCGGCGCGGCGTGCTAGAGCACGTGGTGACCGAGGCGAGCGAGTTTTACGTCCGAGTCCAGAGCGCCAACGGCTTGGCCGGTGAGTACCTTCTAACACTTGCCGGAGCGACAACGGGCGAGCGGGCGTTCGCGTTCGATTTTGACGAAACGACACCCGGTCCATTCGCCTCGGTGGCGTCGGCCTCATCGGTTGTGATAGCCTTCGAGCAGGCGTTGCGGCTCGATTCCTTATCGGCCGACGATTTGAGCGTGGATGGCCAGCCGGCTACCGGGCTGCAGGTGCTCGACGGGCGCCATGTTCGTTTCGACCTTGCGGCGCCGCTCGCCGATGGGCCTCACTCCGTGGAAGTTGCAGCGCAAGCGCTGCGCAACGTGAGCGGCGAACAGAACCCGGGCCAGGTCTACATGTTCTTTGTCGACTCGTTCGCCCCGCGCATTCTCGCCACTTCGCTCGAACCGGACATGGTGCTCGAAAGCGGCGTGCTGACATTCACGCTGACGATCAGCCAGGCGAATCCGTTGATCGAAGATCAACGCGTGCCGGGGTTGGCGATTGAACGCGGCGGCGTGCGGCTCGTGGGAGAACGTAGCGGGGAGTACGATGTCCGCACGCTCGGAGTTGTGGAGCTGAGCGAGAATGCCGCAACCGTGCGAATGACGTTCCGCGACTTGCAAGTTGATACCTACACGCTCACGGTCGTTGGCGGGCTCGATGGCGTGCACGATCTAGCCGGAAACCCGCTCGATGGCGAAATCGAGGGGCTGCCCATTCCTGTAGGCGGTTCGGGCGATGGTGTGGCCGGCGGCGACTTTGTCTACCAGTTCTCTGTGGCGACCGACGCGCCGATGGTCACGATTGTCGATGCGCAAGCGCCGCCCGGCGGCACGGCGACGGGAGTTCTGCGCGTCGAGAATCTCCAGGGCGTGGCGGCCGTCGACGTCGATCTGGCCTACGACGCGTCGAGGCTCCGCGTTTCCGGTGGCGGATTCCGCCTCGGCTCGGCCGCGGCCGGGTGGTCGCTGGCCGCGCGAATCGATGAATTCGCCGGGATGATCTTCATCAGTCTCTTCGACGCCGATTTGCTCACCGGCGACGGTGGAGCGTTTCTCGAGATCGACTTTCAAATCGACGAAGCTGTGCCCGACGGAACCGACATACCTCTCGATCTGGTTCGCGTGTCGATCAACGAAGGCACTATTCCCGCCAACGTGACCGATTCGCAAGTGCGCGTGCGCATCCCCTCGTTTCGCATTACGGCCACGAGTGTGGGAACATCGGGTATTGAATTCGATGTCGATCGGCCGCTCGATCCTGCGACATTGAGCCTCTTGACGGGCGATGCGGCCGACGCCGCACCGGCGATCCAGTTGACCGGCGCGACGGTTGGCGATGTGCGCGGTTCGTTCCTCTGGAACGCCGTGGAGCAACGCCTCACCTTTTTGCGTACAGGTGGGCCGCTCGCGGCCGACGATTACCATTTGAAAATTCCGAGCCATGCCGCTGGTATCCTCGGAGTTGCTGGCGAGATTCTCGATGGCGACGCCGATGGGCTTGCTGGGGGCGATTTCGTGTTTGACTTCGTCGTTGGACCTTCGTCGGCGCGGATGCTCGCTGCGCCCGACTTTGCACGTGGCGCGCGGCAGTCGATCGTCCTAGGTGCGTTGGCGGGCATTCCGATCGCCCTCGACAACGCTGCGGACGTGCGCAAGGTTGAGTTTCGCTTTGAGTTCGATCCCGAATTGCTCAACGTCAACGGCGCTAGTCGCAATCCCAGCCTGCCTGCCGATTGGCGAATTACCCGCTTCGACGAGCCAGACGTTGGTATCGTCGACTTCGCAATGGAAGGCGCGACGCCTTTGTCAGCCGGCCTGCAGGTGTTGATGCAGGTCTTGGCGAGTGTGCCTGCCGATGCCTTGGCGGGTGCAGCGCACGCTATTCGCCTGGAAACGGTTCGAGTGAACGAGGGCGAGATCCTCGCAGCAGGCGATGCGGCAATCCACGTGGCGAGCTTCTTGGGCGATGTCGATGGCGATGGGCAGTATACTGGCAACGATGCTCGCCAGGTTGGGCGGGTGGTCGCCGGGTTGTCGCGCGGATTTGCGGCTATCGCTGCGATTGAGCCGCGTCTTGTGGGCGATGTCACAGGAAACGGCGATCTGTCGAGCCTCGATGCCGCTCTGATCGCCCGCAAAGCGTTTGGCTTCGATCCGGTCGAAATTCCCGATCTGCCCACGATGGCCGCATTCAGTTTCGACGCGCGAACGTCGAGCGAGCAGGAGAATGCCGCCATTCGGCTAGGGCCGCTGCCCACGCCGCTGCAAGGTCCCCAGAAGCCGGACGAAGCGAGCGAGACCCAACCGAATCGCCCGTTCGTACCGTTTGCAAATCAGATAGACGATGCCACGCGCGCGATGCGCTACGACGCCGTCATGGCCGCCGCAACAGCGAGCGACTGGACGGTGCCGCCGGATGCTGAGACGGAATCTAGACACGAAGCGGGCGAGGATCGACCCGCAGACGAAGCATTTCCATCGCGCATCGACGTGTAGTTTTAGCAGCGGTGCGGCCGAGTTTGCGAAGCTTCGCGGCTCTCGCTTCTCGCATCGCACTTCGATCACATCGGGAGTCGGCCTGACTCGACTTGCGGGAAATCGCCGGTCAGGGCCTTCATGAATTCGACCAGGTCGGCCTTTTCCTCGTCCGACAGTTCAAGCTTACGCACGTCCTTGCTCAAATGCGGATTGGGATGGCCGCCCTTGTTGTACCAGTCGACGACTTCTGCGAGCGTCTTCTGGCTACCGTCGTGCATGTAGGGCGCGGAAAGGGCCACGTTGCGCACCGTGGGAGTCTTGAATGCGCCGCGGTCTTCATCTTTTTCCGTCACAGCAAAACGTCCCAGATCGGGTTCGTCGGCTTCCATGCCCACGCCCAGGTTGTGATACTTCTCGTCGGTAAAGTTAGCGCCGGTATGGCAGGCCGTGCAGCCACCCTTCTTCGAGAAGAAGATCTCACGCCCGCGTTTGGCGCTGTCCGACATCGGTTTCGTTTCGCTCGCGGCAAGGGCCTTCATGTACTTGTCGTACAGAGCCGGGTCTTCTTCTTTCACGGTATCCAGGTCATCGAGGTCATCGCCCAGCGCGTTTTCAATCGAACGCACGGGTTCCCAAAGGTCGTAGGCCGAGGGGCCGGTAACGATAACTCGCTCGAACGACGCGATCGCGCGGCCTACGTTATCGATCGTAACGCCGTCGTCAAAAATCTTTTCAAACTGAATGCGATAGCCTTCGATCCCCTTGAGGCATTCGATACAGGCATCGTGTGTGTTCGCCATTTCGATCGGATTGGCGATCGGCCCCACTGCTTGAGCTTCGAGCGAATCGGCGCGGCCGTCCCAGAATTGAGCCCCGCTCAGAATGCGATTGTAGCTAACCGGTGAATTGCGATTACCGGTTTGACCGCCCACGCCTTCGCCGAATTGCGTATGACGGGCGTAGCCTTCGTCGGGGTGATGGCAGTCGGCGCAGGAGATCGTGCTATCGGACGAGAGCCGCTTGTCGAAGTAGAGCTGACGCCCGAGTTCGATCTTAGCTCGCGTTAACGGGTTGTCTGCGGGAATGTTGATCGCCGAGGCGCCGGCGGCCAAGCCCTGCTGTAATTCTACGGTCAGCACGGCATGGTTCGCGTCGTCGGAGAGCCAGGCTTCGATTTGCTCCTGGCTCAGATCTCCTTCGCCAGGAATTCCGGAAGTTAGCTCGGCGCTGCCCAGCAGCACTTGATTGGGATCAGACGCAGCCTCCACCTCGGCCGCCGGCTGTTCAGCCTGCGTTTCGGCAGGCTTCTGCTCAGGTGTTTCGGACGTGGCCGGCGCTTCGTCGGCAGGCGATTCAGTTTCCGTTTCCGTCGCAGGCGTTTCGGCCGCGGGTGGATTCGAGGTGTCGCTCTCTTTGTCGCTCGGCTTCGAAGGCGCACAAGCTGCGAACGTTGTGATGAACATCAGAGCAAGTGCATGGCTGCAAAATCGGGTGACGGACATGATGCACCTCGCGCGGAGTGAAAGGTAGGAAAGCGTGGCGGGCGAACTGGCGATGCTCAAGGCTTCGTCTAGCACACCGGCATTATAGCAATTCGAAGGACGATGCCAACCAACCGAACGGCGGCAAGAGAACGCGACCCATGGCGAAAGCCGGACGCCATGGCAAAGCATTGAGCAGCCTTAACGGTCATCCGCCAGTTTCTTGCCGCTGGCCTGCAGGACCTTGTCCAGAATGCCATTGACGAAGTGCGCCGATTGCCCGGCGCCAAACCGTTTTGCCAGTTCGACCGCTTCGTTGATCGCCACGCGCCCCGGCGTTTCCGTGTAGAGGATCTCGAAAGCGCCGAGCCGCAACACGTTACGGTCGGTGGCGGCCATCCGCTTTAGACTCCAATTCGATGCGGTCGCATCGAGCATCGCATCGAGCTCGCCTTGATTGCGCCGAACGCCGAGCACGAGCGAGTGTGCGAATTCGACCAGTTCGGGCGCTTTCAAACGCGCTTCGAGGAAGGCTTTCTCCTGTTCGACCGAAGCCGACGGATTCACGTCGTCCTGAAAGAGCACCTGCAAAGCGACTTCGCGCGATCGGCTGCGACGGGCCATGACGTCTCGGCTATTGATAAAGGGTCTGATCGAGTTGTTTCATGAGGGCTGCCATTTCCAGAGCTGCCTCGGCACATTCTTGGCCTTTGTTGCCTACGTTGCCGCCGGACCGATGGATCGCTTGTTCCAACGAATTGCACGTTAGGACGCCGAATACGACCGGAATTCCGTTAGCCAGCGAAGCCTCAGTCAGGCCCAGGCTCACCGCGCGGTTGATGTGTTCGTCGTGCGTCGTTTCACCTCGGATCACCGCGCCGAGTGTAAGCACGGCGTCGAATTTTCCCGAGGCGGCGAGCCGATTGGCCGTGAGCGGAATTTCCCAGGCGCCCGGCACGCGCACCACGACGATGGCATCGTCGTCGACACCCGCGCTCGTGAGTGTCGACACGGCGCCCTGCAACAGCGCTTCGGTGATTGATTCGTTGTAGCGCGACACGACGATGGCAAAGCGATGGCCGTTGGCCTGAGGTTGGCACTCGATAATCTGGGGCACGCGACGATTCGCCTTTCTGGCAAAGGATCGACAAAAAAACAGGGCGTCGTCGCCGGGCCGTTTTCTTGGCCCAGCGACATCCGCCCCGTTATCTTCGTTGTCCAGGCAAAATACGTCAAGCTGGCGCGACGCCGGCCTCCATTTTAAGACCACGTCGCAGCATGCCTTCGATTGGCACGCGCGGCTATTCGATCGGCAACGTGTATCCGAGCACGCCAATCGGTTCGCCGGGTTTCGCGTCGTTGTAGTGGTCGTGGCACATCGTGCACTTCTTCAGCACGACCGGAATGGGGGTCGCGGCGCGCAGATACGATTTGCCGTCTTTCTCCACCACCTGCTCGAAGTAGGAATCGCCGGCCTTTAGCTTGGCGACCGCCTCTTTTTCGAAGGCGTCTTGCGGCGAATTCTTCGCTTCGATGGGCTGGCCGGTGGCGTCGAGCAGGCGCACTTCGTGCCACCCTTTTTCCTTCATCGCGCCAAACAACGCGACCGCTGCGGAACCGGCAGCCAAATCATCTTCGTCGTTCACATAATGGGTCGTGATCAGCACCACGGCCGTTTTGTAGAGATCGTCGAGCATTTTGACCTGTTTACGGGTGCGTTCCAAAGCCGCCGAATCGGCAGACTTCTCGGCCCGGGCCATGCTGGTGGCCAGCGAACTGGCGACCAAACACACGATCATCATCAACGCGGTGCAAAATTTGATACGCTTCATCCTCGTGTTTCCCTCTCTAAAAAATTGAACATGGAAAACCGCCTTAAGGCCAGTGGCTGGCGAACTCGCTAGGCGAGATCGATCAGGACCAGCTCTTCCAAATTTCCGGCCGGCTGCACAACATCAGACAAGGCGACCGATTGCAGATAGTCGCGTTGAATCTGTTCCGCCTTCGCCAGCACACCTTTAAGCCGGCAGGCAGGCTGAATCACGCATACTCGCTCGACCGACGTGCAGTCGAGCAAGCCGAGCGCCCCTTCGAGCCGTTTGATCACCTCGCCCACCGAGATTTCGGCGGCGGGCCGGGCGAGCTCAATTCCTCCGCCCACCCCGCGAACGCTGCGAATAAAACCCTCCTGGGCCAATCGCCTTACGGCTTTGGCCACATGGTCCTTCGAAATGCGATAGAAATCGGCGATTTCTCGGATCTGCGCGCGACCGGGCCGACCCGCCAAATAAATCAGCGATCGCAGGCCATAGTCGGTTTGCAGAGAAAGTCGCATGCTCGGGCTTTGGCTTGGCTAGCTCGGTACATTAAAAGAGGTGTAAGCAGTGCCTCTTTTGCTTCTTAAGAATCTAGCTCTTGATCCGCGTCGCGTCAAATTGGGTTGTTCATGTGGTGAAAACGGCCGATTCTTGCTCGCTTGCGTCCGCCGACTCGTCTCGGTTGACACTTTGCCCAAAGCCCCCTAAATTTAGTCGTTTCGGATTAGTTGACCCGTGGCCGCGGAGCTGACCGCCCCATGTGATGCTGACCGTGTATTCAATTTGTCGTTTGGCAAAATTTTTGAGGAAGCCATGGCTGTCCCGAAGCGAAAATCATCAAATTCCCGCACTGGCATGCGTCGTGCGCACGACGGCCTGAAACGGCGCGAACTGCAGGCCTGTCCCCAATGCAGCACGGCGAAGCCATCGCACGTGGTCTGCCCGAATTGCGGTTACTACATGGGGCGCACCGTGGTCCAGACGGACGACGAGTAGTGTCGATCGGTGAGGATCGAGTGCCTTGAGCAAGATCGCATTTCTATTTCCCGGACAAGGCGCTCAGCGCGTTGGCATGGGGCAGCAACTCGCAGAGTCGTTGCCCGCAGCTCGCACGCTCTTCGAGCAGGCCGATGCCGTACTCGGCTATGAGTTGTCGAAACTCTGCTTCGAAGGGCCGAGCGAAGAACTCGATTCGACCCTGCACAGTCAGCCGGCGCTATTTGTGACTAGCTTGGCGGCG